>JAGQPF010000318.1 GCA_020426845.1 Planctomycetales bacterium | reverse complement strand
TGGACTGCGGTCGGGCCTCCATCGCAGGCGACCCTTGTGAGGCCCTGTGGACTGCGGTCGGGCCTCCATCGCAGGCGACCCTTGTGAGGCCCGAGGGACAGGTCGGGCCTCCATCGCAGGCGACCCTTGTGAGGCCCGAGGGACCGGCCACGAACGGTCCGGCCAGTCGCCGCGCGCCCGGCAGTCGGCATACACTATAGTGCGCACGGAGCGTTGTCACACCGAGAGTCGCACACCGGTGTCCCATGTCTCGCCATTCCCCGAATACCTCATGTCGCATCTAGGCCTGCCTTGAACACGGCTCTCTCCGTTGTGGAATTGTTGCGATCGCTGTCTCCGGCGTCCGGAAGTTATGCGTCGGACTTTCTTCAGCCACTGCTGTCGGCGGCGGCGGCAGCTGGTGCGAGCGATGTTCACTTTCAGCCGACGAGCGCCGGCTTGTCCGTGTCGTGGCGGCTGGATGGAGTCCTGCAACCGCTCGGCGTGTTCTCGCCCGGGGAAAGAACCGATGTCGTGACGCGGCTGAAGGTGCTCGCAAATCTGTTGACCTACCGCAGCGACGTCCCGCAAGAAGGCCGGATTCCAGTCCCTCGGGCTTCACAAGGGTCGCCTGCGATGGAGGCCCGACCAGTCCCTCGGGCCTCACAAGGGTCGCCTGCGATGGAGGCCCGATCAATGGAGGAAATGCAGGGAGCAGCGGCCGATTTGTCCGGCCACCGCGAGATGCGCGTCAGCACCTTTCCGACGTTATACGGAGAGCGGGCGGCCGTGCGACTGTTTTCGCGCCGCACCGACTTGTCGCGGGTGGCGGACCTGGGGTACGCGCCCGAAACACAAAGCTGGCTCGAACGCGCGCTGGAATTGACGTCGGGGGCAGTCCTGATCACCGGACCCGCGGGCAGCGGCAAGACAACATCGCTCTACGCCTGCCTGCGAGAGATCGTCGCGGTCAGTCACGGCTCTCGCGCCGTGATTACGATGGAGGACCCGATCGAGGTGGCTGTCGAAGGAGTTGCTCAGGCCGAGGTCAATGAGGCCGCGGAGTTGACGTTGAGCTCCGGCTTTCGCTCGCTGGTGCGACAGGATCCCGAAGTCATGATGATCGGCGAGATCCGTGACTCGGAGTCAGCGCGGGCCGCAGTTGCCGCCGCGTTGACGGGGCATCTCGTCTTGAGCTCCTTGCATGCGGGCAGCGTTGCCGAAGCGCTGCGGCGATTGGCCGACATGCGAGTGGAAGAATATATGCTGCGAGCGGGCATTGCCGGCGTGGTCAATCAGCGCCTAGTGCGCCGCCTTTGTGACTGCGCCCGGGCCATTGCGGTCTCGTCGGCCGGCGCCCCGGAGTTGCTTGGATTGCCGGTCGCCGCCGGCAAGGCGCCTCGCGGTTGCTCCGCGTGTCTGGGAACCGGATATGCGGGACGCATGTTGATCGCCGAACACCGTTGCCTCCGCACGCACCCCATTCGCGAAGATTGTCCACTGCCCGACGAACAAAGTCTGCCGGCGCAGCAGGAGAGCTCGGCGTGGGCTCAAGCATCGCACACCGAGTTCCAGACCATGCTTTGGCGCCGCGGCTTGGCAGCCGTGGAGACGGGCCAGACTTCGCCCCAAGAGCTGCGACGGGTGCTGGGGTGGCAAGGCATCCAGCGCAATTGAATTCAACAAGGAGATCGTCGTGGAGTATCAGTTTGACGAAAAAGGGTCGCCGATCACGCCTGCCGAGCGCGACAACAGCAGCGGCGGAGCGGCGCCGGTGCGGACCTATGTGGCGCTGGGGATGTTGGTGGTTGGCCTCTATTTGGCGTTTCAAGTGGTCCATGCCGCTTACGGGCTGCTGAACAACGATCCTCCGCCCGTTCTGCTCGCCATCACCGGCAAGGTGGAGTCCGCCGTCGGCCCAACTGTCGCCGATACCGTTGCTGATTCGGTGGCCGATGCGGTTCAGAGCGCGACAGCCGACAACCGTTCCTTCGACTTACGAATCCCGCCCGAGTTGTTTCGCGCCGCCGCCTATCTGTTGTGCGTGATGATGCTCTGGATTCCGGCCGGGATCGCGTCATCCCTGATTCGCTGGAGCGCGCATCTGCTGCGTGCCGAAACTTCGCGCTGAGCTGAACGCACGGTGGGGCAAACGCCTGGGCGTCCCTGGGAAAAATTGTCTCACGGAGACACGGAGACACGGAGACACGGAGGATTTCGGAGTTGGGCATTCTCTGCGATTCCTTTTGGGTTCGCGCCTTCTCTTTGAATCCAACTCCGTGTCTTTGTGCCTCTGTGAGAGAACAAGGAAGCGTGCAGCCGGTCAACCATTCGCGGCGATGTTAGCATGACTCGGTGATGTGTTTCCCCAGGGAAAAAAGTATCTCACGGAGACACGGAGGATTTCAGTTGGTCATTCTTTGCGATTCCTTATTGGTTCACGCCTACTCTTTGAAACCAACTCCGTGTCTTTGTGCCTCTGTGAGAGAACAAGATGCGCGCAGCCGGTCCACAAGGGGCGGCCCGACTCCGCGATGTTGATCGACGCGACTACCGCACATCGATCCGAATCGGCGCGAGCCAGTTTCGCCGATCGTTCGACTCGATTTCGATCCGCGAGCTGAGGAACTCGCCTTGCTGTTTGGCCACCAGCGGGATCTTCAGCGCGCCCGCGCCGGCAAGTTGCCGCCAGGCGATCCGCAGTCGGCGGTCTTCGGCGCGGAATCGATATGCATCGGTGCTATCTCGCAATGCGCTGTGCGAATCATCATTCAACTCGAGCCCCGCCGGCAACTGCAGGCTCAGCCGCACGCGATCGAGCGGCTGTGTCGCGCTCCAGGCAAGTTCGAGCTCCACGGTTTCGTCCTGTGCCGCCTTGGGCGCGCATTGCACTTTGACGGTGATTGGCAACTGCGGCGCGGGCTGCTTGGCCGCGCGATAGGTTAGTCGGCGACGAATCGGCAAGTGGTGCGCATTGCCCGTGAATTCCCATGACTCACCCGGCGCCGGCGCAGGATCGAGCGTTAGCACCAGCGGCCGAGCTGCGTCGACGTCGACCATGACGGTTGCGCTGGCGCCTCTGCCCCGGAACTGCACGATCGGCTCCCCGATGGTTTGCCGAGCCGTGTTGCCTAAGTCCGTCGAAGCTGCCGGCGTTTCTACCAATCCATAGCCGTCGCCGAGCTTCGCCTTATTGGCGACTGCATCGGTGCGATCGTTGGAGGCGGGAGCGCCGGCCAACGCCAATTGACCTGCCCCGAATCCTGTCGTCCGGGCGACGTCCGCCAGCACAAGTTGTGCCTCGCGAGTGAGGGAAGCGTCGGGCTTTGCAGAGGCTGCCTGCAACGAAGGCTCGGCCGGTTGCCAAGGCAGCCAACAATAGTCTCCTTGGTTTGCGCCAGGGAGCCGCACTTGGTGGGCCTCGAGCTCGCGCACGATCTGTCGCAGCTTGGCGGTCGCGGCCAGCGTGAACGTCGGATCGGATTGTTGCCGGGACTCCAGGTCTCGAATGGCTGCAGTGAGTAGCGTCGCATGTTGCAACAATTCGTCGCAACCCAGGGGAGGCTGCGGCAGCCGTTTCAGTTCGTCTCGCAACAGCATCTGCCGATTGAGGTAGATGATGATCCGCGCATCCACCTCGCGAGCCTCACGAGGCACGTCCCAGCTCCAGTGGCTCGATTCGTCGTTGACCAGTTGATCGCTGGCGACGACCGCGTCGCGGTCGGCCTCCGAGTTGGCGACCGCTAGCGCATTGTTTTTGGCATCGTTTTTGGCATCGCCGTCTTCTGCATCGCCTATTGCATCGTTTTTCGTATCACTTGCAAAGGGAACAGGATCTTCGGAGGTTTGTTGAGAAAAGGTCGCCAGGGCTTTTTCCCTCAGGGTCTCCTGTGCGACCTCAGGGGACTCGGCAAACAGAGTGGAGTTCGACAGTAAGCGATGGGACCCGAGCGACACGTCTTGGCCGTTGCGCTGGAGACGTGACTGCTTTTTGATGTAACGAGTGGGTTGGAAGGCGACCTCAATCGGAGTGCCGAGGTAAATCTCCGCGTCCGCTTGCCACTGATCTCCGTCGCGTTCCGTCTCAAGTGGCGGCAGCAGGGCGGCCGGCGCGAACTGGGGAGCACGCATGGAGAACGTGTCGCTGGCGCGGCCTCCGGCGCTGGCCAATTTGTCGGCAGGGCCCTGGAGTTGAACGGCCGATCCGCCACGGGATTGTTTGGACTGCGCGGGAGGCGCGGGAGGCGCTGGCGGGCTCGGGCTGCTGGTGCTAACGCGCGGTCCCTCGGGCCTCACAAGGGTCGCCTGCGATGGAGGCCCGACCTGCCGTAAGGAGCGTTCCGCCTCCTGGAGCGACTTGGAATCGAGGCCATTGTCTGTCTTGGGCAATGACATGCGGCCTGATTGGGTCGCAGGCTGGTCGAGAGTCGGCGATGGTTGATCCACGTTGCCCCGCAACGGGGGCGTCGGCGATGGCATGACCGGCGTCGAGGCCGAGAGGTCCACCGCTGGGGAATCGGACATCGGCTGAGACATTGCCTTGGCGTTTGCTGCGGCCCGGTTGAGCGCATCCCGACGCTGAATCTCTTCCGCCAACTCGGACGTAACTTTGGGCCAAGTTTTGGACAAGTCTTTGGATGACTCTACGTACGAGGGTGTGGCTGAGGCGCCGGGCGTGGGCTGCGAATTCTCCGCCTTGGCATTGCCGTCCAAAATTGCGGACTGAGGATCGGCAATATGAGGCGGGTTGGCTCCCGACTCCTCGGACTTCTCCTCACTTTTTTCCGCGGCGTCGCCCTGAGCTGGCTCGTCACCTGGGGCGTCACCTGGCTCGCCGTGCTTTAGCTCGCCCGAGGATTGCGCGATTTGCGCTTCGCCGTTTGAGCGAGATGTGCCCGTTTGAATCCAGTGCACACAGAGCAGGAGACACACGCCTGCAGTCAATACAGTGGGTGTCCAAACCAACGGACGTCCAAGTCGCATGGCTCCACAGATGGCGAACAGCACAATCGTCATCACCGAGACGGCGGCGCCGACAATGAACGCTTGGCGTCGAGCATCTGCGCTGGCCTCCCTGGCCCGATCCATCTCGGCGCGATATGCATTGCCGGCGGAGACCACGTTATCCACGATGGCAAGTGGCTCGGGAATGAGCGTGTCGGGGACGTTCCCCCACTGAGCGAGCAGTTCGGGCGATCCCGATCGCACGTCATCCAGCACTGCGTCGAACGTGAAGTCCATGGAGTACAGGTCGACCTCGAGCCCGTCGACATCGGCGACATCAACTGGCAGCTGCTGCTCTCCGCGGAACAATTCCAGCGTGCGGTTCTCGACAATCATTCCATGGCGTCGTGTGACCAATCGCGCGAGTTGCGGACTCTTGACTTGAGCGACTAGATTTTCGGCCGTTACAGGGGTCGTCTGCGAGGGAGGCCCGACCGGTGTTTTGTCGCGATCCGACTGGTCGATTTCGGAGCGTGGCATGGAGGAGGGGCTCGTGGACTGCACGCCGAGCAGCACTGGCGGCGTCACCTCGTCCGCCTCGATCGTTTTTGCAATGACCTGTTCGTTGTTCGAGTACACCAGTTTGTAGCGAGCTCCCGGGTCGGGCTGCACCTGCATCGCCGCGGCGCCGCCTGTGGCGACAACTCGCTGGAGCTCCCGGCCTTGCTCGTCGAACAACTGCGCGATGCCGGAGCTGTCGCTGTATTCGCTGTATTCGCTGCCATTGCTGGCGCCGAATTGCAGTTGGACTTGATTCTTCTTGCCCGGCTGCAGTTTGCCGTTGTCCGAGTCGAAATGGACGGCCAACGACGGGGCATCAACGGCGCTGGGCACGAGCGCTTCGAGCAGCACCTTTCGCTGTTCATCGGCGGCGAGCATTCGCAACCGCACCGGCGTAACATGCCGAGTAGGAATCTGCACGCGAATCGCGCCATCCTCGTTGATCTGTCCCGACATCCGGAAGGTTGGTTTGCCGGCGGATGTTTCCGCCTCCACGACGACGGGCTTGCCCACCAAGTCGCCGTTGCTTTCCAAATCGCCGAGCGTCAAGTCGGCCTCGACGAAATCGGCGCCGGAAGTGGCGCGATTGTGAAATAGAATGCCCGCGGGCAACTTGCCGGCCAACGCGAGCTGCTCGACCTCGTCGGGATCGGCCTCTTCGGCCAACCGTTGAGCTGCCACAGGCGGGGCGAGAGCGAGCATTTGTTGCGCTTCCGATGTCTGGCCACTCGACATACTGGCGCCGCCAAGACCCGCGCCGCCCTGTGGGTCTTGCCGTCGCGGGAGAGATTTTTCGACTCGGGGTGTCGCGTCCGGCACCGCTCCCGGTCCTCCGGGTGTCGCCAGTGCGACCGCCGGCTCTTGGGGGCGGGACCAATAGAAACGCGGCGACATTCGGGCGGTGGATTGATCGCCGACAAGCGACGTGACGTCGATCGCTTCGGCTTTGCGAGTGCTGGCAGATTGTGCCATTTGCGCCATCTGCGCCGCCGACTCGGACCGGTCTCGGCCGTTGCGAGCGAGCTCCTTTTGTCGCACATCCAGCCCCGGTGCGGCCGCGGCCAACGGCCGGATCGGCATGCGGACCCGTTGTCCTGCCGCCTCGAACACCAGTTCCGACTCGTCTTCGAGCTGGGTGGTGTCGATCAACGCCGATGCTCGGCCCTCCGCGTTGGTGACAATCGGGCCGACGTCCTTGTCGCCGAGTCGGATCTGAATGGACTGGTGGGCGAGCGGCTTGCCTTCGATGGTAGAAGCGGTGACGTCAAACGGCGTCTCGGGTCGCCGATGGACTTGGGCGGGGCCGGCGACGATCAGATGCGGGGCCTGTCGCAGCACGGCAACGTCGTCGGGTTTCCAGGTGGCGGGGTAGAGCGTCAGTGCCAGCAGCAGCGCCGCGGCGACGGCCGCCAGCAGGGTCGACCACCGGCGTGACGTGACCTCGCCAAGTTGCGTTGTGTTCGCGGGCCGTGCGGGATCGGGGGCGGACCCGGGCAGCGGCGCGGCGGGGATGTCGGCGAACTCGATGGCGTCCTCGTGCAGACGCGCCACCTCCGCCAATTCGTTGGCCTGCAGCATCACTTCGGCATAAGCGCGAGCGACTTGCGGGTTGCTGCGCACCATCCCTTCGAGATCCTGTGCCTCGCGCTCGTCGAGCAGGCCGTACACGAGATCCCACAACTGCTGGCGCAGCTGGTCATCGGGAGGTTGCATGAAATGGTCGGGCTGTTGATTCATTGCTTCACTTCAGCAGACAGCCGCCGCGGGTTGGCGGCGTTGGCTATCCGTCCCCTGCTTCCAACGCTTCGCGCAGCCGCTTTAAAGCAGCCCGCATCCGCGTCTTCACGGTGCCGACGGGCACGTCCAGCGCCGCGCCGATTTCGTCGTAAGTCATGTCTCCGTTCTGACGCAACAAGAACACTTCCTTCTCCTCGTCCCGCAGGCACCACATGGCGTCGCGCAATCGCGCCTCGCGTTCCTGTTGGAGCACCCGCATGACGGGGTCGTCCGCCGTGGTCTGCATGGTCTCCTCCTCGGGCAGTTGCTGTCGCCGCCGACGCCAGGCGGTTTGTCGGATGTCTCGCCCCGCGTTCAAGGCGATGCGAAAGATCCAGGCTCTCAGGTTTTGAACTTCGCTGACCTGCTCCAGATGGCGCCAGCACTTCACGAACGCCTCTTGCAAGGCGTCCTGGGCGTCCTCCCGGCAGCCGGTCAAATAATACAGGGTGCCCAGCAGCTCTCCCTGATGGCGCGCAAAGGCACTCTCCAACCGCTCACGGTTGGGGATCGTGGCCTCGGCGGTGGGTAGTGATTCCTGCACGCGGATACGCTACCTGCGTGTTGAGAGAGTCCTCGCGCTGCGAGCGATGAGGAGTCTGCGGCACACAGGCTTCCTTCCGGGCGCCTGCGTTGGAGGGTTCACAAGGAGGTCCTCCGCCATTGAGACGGCGGGATGCGGGGAACGGATTCGCCAATACTTTATTTCTAGCAGAAATCCCCGGATCTCCCTAGCTCGATGGCGCCCTTGCGAAACCGTAACTGCTTTAGTGATAATTAGTTGCATGTGGCCTGCCGATCATGATACCCAAGACCTGCTCAACGACGCCCGCGAGGGTGACGGAGACGCCGTGCAACGGCTGATGGAACGCCATCGGGCGGCCATTCACCGGCTCGTGCAAATGCGGCTCGACCGCAAGATTCAGCGCCGCGTCGATGTCAGCGACATTGTGCAGGAGGTGCTGGTTGAGGCCAATCGCCGGATGCAGGACTACTTGGCGAGCGGCAACGGGATGCCGTTCCATCTCTGGCTGCGCCAGATCACTCGGGACCGCATCATCGACGCGCACCGGCGCCACCGTGGCTCGGAAAAGCGTTCGGTGGACCGCGAGCGGGCCTTGGCCGCGCCGGCCGGCATGGACGAGTCCTCGCTGGAGCTCGCCGGCCAGATCGTCGATCCCGAGCTGACCCCCGCCGCCCGCGCCACGCAGCGCGAGCTGGCCAAGAAGGTCGAAGCGACACTCGCCGAGCTCAGCGATCAAGACGCCGAGATCATCATCATGCGTCACTACGAGCAACTCACGAATCAAGAGGTCGCCGCCGCTCTTGAGCTCAGTGAGCCCGCCGCCAGCATGCGCTACCTGCGCGCCGTCCGGCGCCTCCGCGAACTGCTCGCCGATTGACCGCTCCAACGAACCCAGTTAGCGGCGGCGCGCCAAACGGAGTTGTAGGTCCTGCGCCAGCGCCTGGAGTTCCTCGAGGCTCATGTTCCCTATGTCCGCCGAGCATGGCTCGCCAAGCAACTCCGAAAGGAGTTGGAGTCTCCCAATCAGCTCCCCGCGCCGCTGGCCCTCCTCTCGTCCCTGACGCAGAAGGCGATCTGCGAGGGAGCCGGGTTCGATTTGAGTCCCCAGGATCTCTTCCGCGGCGGTTGCCAGTGCTGCGCGGAATTCGTCGGCGTCAATTTCCTTGTTGGTGGCCATGACGTAGGCTCCTATCGCTCGAATCCAAGGGTCAGTCTGGTCAGGTGGACTGATGGCGGAGATAAACAGGCTGAGAATCCCGCGAAGCAACTGTCCCAGACGGCTGTCACGACTGTATTTTAGCAACTGCATTGTTCCCCGCAAAAGCGGATCCGTGGGCAGTCGATCGTCCGCATTCACAATCGCAACGGGGAGCGACGATGGGAACTTGGGGAGCAGGGAATTTTGAAAATGATACTGCAGCTGACCATCTTTCTGCGCTTACGGGCAGGTTCATTTCGGACATCGAAGAGGCGCTGAGAGAACCGGCGAAGATCGAAGCCGATGAGTATTGGGGCAGTTGCCTTCCCTGCAACATTGAGTTGCTGACGATGCTTGCGAAGGCCGGCTATGCTGGAGTGATGATTCCACAACCTGACGAGGTGAGTAGGTGGAGAAACACATTCATGGAGGTGTGGGAGTCCACGGTGGATCATCTCAATCCAAGGCAAGGTTACAAGGCTAAACGACGCTTGGCATTGGAGAAGACTTTCGATGAGTTGGAATTGATCGCAAAGCAGCGAGATTGACGCGAGGCTTCTTGGCTCGAAGAAACCACCTACGTTCGCTGCAAGTGCGTTCGGAACATCATGGGACAACGTGCATCGTGTCCAGCTGATGGATTGGGTAACTAAGATGACGCCAGACAGAGTGATCTCGGAATGCGCTTTGCGCGCCAAAGTTCCGAACCGCGCCACCTCTATGGGCGGTTCAGCCAAATCGCCCAGATTCGCCGCCCGCCCCATTTCCGAAAAGAATCTGGATGCTGCTGAGTGATCAATTCAGTGGAAAGCGGAGTTGCTCGCGAGACGGATTCGTAGTCGGACCAAGGAGCAACCAGCCGTGCCGGGAGATGTCTAGGTGAAACGAATCGATTACTCGACGACACTGCGCTTGGTAGCCGTTCTGCGGCAAGCGGGACGATCGCTCGACTTCGCCATGCGAAATCCGCAGGGACTTTGGGCAGGAATGCGAGATTTCTATTGCCCTGTTCGCAGCGCTGAATTGACTTGGAGCAGGCGCCGCATTGCGGAGATTCTGACGGGCGAGGAAACGCCTGTTTTGCAGCAATGGTTTGCGTATTGCCGAGGCGATGCCGTCGTTTCGGCGGATGTCCTTGCCGTTACGGACGAGCGGATTTCCGCTCTTCAAAGCTATCTCGACCTGGATTGCACCTTGCCCAGTCAAGGCGAACTATCCGTGTTGCGCCTTGGTGTGACGGAATGTGAGATCCTGATTGCACAAAGCGTTCTCCGCTCGCGTCGGCTCGTAATTCTTACACAATGTGTCGAGCACTACGGCCAGAGCGAGTACATGGAGTTTTCATCCATGAGAGACCTTTTCGGCGACATACCTTGCGCAGGGGAAGGTCTTTGTTAAGTCCTATGGAAACTGCAGGCCGATTCAGCAACCGTTTTTCTCACGGAGGCACGGAGGCACGGCGATTGAGTTTTGCATCGGACTCCGTGTCTCCGTGCCTCTGTGAGATAATTCGGCAGCGGACAATGAGCCATTTGCCGAAGAATCTCGGCTTGGTTGTTTAGCCGCCGATCAGGGCGCCGGCGATGCAGGCGGTCATGCAACAAGCGAGGGCGCCGCCGAGCATGGCGCGGAGGCCGAGCTGAGCGAGGTCGGATTGACGATTGGGCGCGAGGCCGCCGATGCCGCCAATCTGAATGCCGATCGCGCCGAAGTTGGAGAAGCCGCTCAACGCATAGGTCAAGATCGTCACGGTGCGCTCGCTGAACCGCGTGCCCTCGATCGCTTCCCCCAGTTGCGAGTAGGCGACAAACTCGTTCGCCACCATCTTGATGCCGAGCAGCTCGCCGGCCCCGCGACAGTCCGCCCAATCGATGCCCATCGACCAAGCGAGCGGCGCGAAGAGATAGCCCAGCCCGCCTGCCAGCGTCCAGCGCCGTTCGCCCGTGAACTGCAGCCAGCCGCCCGCCACGCCCAGCAGATAGTCGATCATCGCGATCATCGCCAGAAACGCGATCAGCATCGCGCCGACGTTCAAGGCCAGCTTTAGGCCCTCGGTGGCGCCAATGGCCGCCGCTTCAATCACGTTGACACCTTGTCGCTCGGCCTTCAGACGCACGCTTCCCATCGTCTCCGGTGCGCCGGTCTCCGGCTGCAGGATCTTGGCGATCACCAGCGCCGCCGGCGCCGAAATGACCGACGCGGTCATTAAATGACCGGCGTTGATCCCCATGCCGACGAACGCCGCCATCAGGCCGCCCGAGATCGTCGCGAAGCCGCCCACCATCACCGCGTTCAACTCCGAGCGAGTCATCGACGCAATGTACGGCTTGATCACCAACGGCGCCTCAGTGTGCCCGACAAACACGTTCGCCGCCGCCGAGAGGCTCTCGGCGCCCGAGACGCCCATCACCTGCTGCATCACCTTCGCCATCGCCGCCACCACGCGCTGCATGATGCCGAGATAGTACAGCACGCTCATCAACGAGGAGAAGAAGATCACCGTCGGCAGCACGCCGAAGGCAAAGGTGCTGGCCAGCGAGTTGGCCGGTGGCGTCGCGTCATCACGCCAGCCGTTCACGTCGAACAGGAACCCCGCGCCGTGACTGATCCAGCTTTGCATCCGAGCGAAGAAGTGATCCACCAAGCCCGCCAGCTGCCGGCCCGGCGGCGACAACAGCATGAACGTCGCCAGCGCGAGCTGCAACGCGACGCCGATCGCCACGATGCGCCAAGGGATCCGGCGTCGGTCGGAGCTCAACAGCACCGCCAGTCCGATCATCACCGACAAGCCGCCGAGACTGACGATGCGGTCCATCAGTGCCCCAACGTGTTGAAAGTTCGGTCGCCCGCGTCCCCGAGGCCCGGCACGATGTACTTGTCCGAGTTCAGCTGCTGATCCACCGCGCACACGTGAATCTCGGCGTCGGGGAACTCCCCCTGCACCAATGCCACGCCCTCGGGCGCCGCAATGATCGACAACAGCTTCAGTCGAGGCACTCCCCAACGCCGCAGTGCCGCCAGCGCCGACACCGCCGAACCGCCCGTGGCCAACATCGGGTCGACCACCAGCGCCAATTGCGGCGGCCGCTCGCCCGGCAGCTTGCTGTAATATTCCACCGGCTCGGCCGTCGCCTCGTCCCGATACAGCCCCAAATGCCACACCTCCGCCGTCGGAATCAGATCGAGGATCGGGTCGACCATGCCCAGCCCCGCGCGGAGAATCGGCACCAACGCAATCCGATCGCGAAGCCGAGCGCCCTGCATTTCGACCAGAGGCGTTCGCACAGCCGCAGCCGACAACTCCAGGTCCTTCGTCGCCTCGTAAGCCAGCAACACGGCAAGTCGCTGGACCAGATGTCGGAACTCTTCGGGCGGCGTGGTTTGGTCTCGCAGCCGTGTTAGGTGGTGCTGAATCAGCGGGTGGTTAACGGCAATGGACGAGTTCATGGCAAACGAGGAGGTTAAGGGACTTCGGGGCAGCAGGGCAAGTTGCGTGGTTGTCGTAGTGCAGGCTGCTAGCCTGCAAATCCCCAGTCAACACAGGCTTGCAGGCTGTCAGCCTGCAAGGGTCGTGAACTTGTGGCTACGCCCAAGATCTTCACAGGCTGGCAGCCTGTGCTACGTCGGCTGGCAGCCTGTGCCACATCTGGCGGGGCATTTTAGCGACTCCACGGCAACTTCGGTTGAGTTTGTTGGCGATTCGCCTTGCTGCGGTTGGCGGATTCCTGTAATTCCATGCTGCCCGACGGAAACTTCCGCCGAGCGACCCGACCCAACATCATTTTTCACCCCCAAAAACCGCGGTAAATCGCAATTCCTACTCGTCGGCAACCCGCAATCGCCCGGCGAGGGGAGAGGTTACGATCGTGCGGATCCGTCCGATCCGGCAATCTTTGACGGCAAAAATATGTAGGTCGAGTCAAGCGGTCGCCGATGAAGCCCCATGGGACCAACCATTCGGGCCTCCTGAGGCCCGGTGGACCAGTCCAAGGGCCTCCGACCGTTGGAGGGAAGGCAAACGATCGAGCGTGTTGACGACCAACCCGAGGTGATCGTCAGCTCGACTCGAATTCAACGACTTACCACAGGCCTGATCATGGATTCATCCGTCCTGCTCGCGACCTACCGCGCCATGCTGACCGCGCGGCGGATGGATGCGATGGAGCAAGACTTAGTCAACCGGGGCGAGGCGTTCTTCCACGTCTCCGGCGCCGGCCACGAGTCGACGGCGGCGTTGGCGCCCCATCTGACCGAGGCTGACTATCTTTGCTGCCACTACCGAGACAAGGCGTTGGCGATCGCCCGCGGGATGACCGCTGAGGACTTCTTCGAGAACCTATTCTGCAAGGCTCGTTCCCATTCGCGCGGGCGCCAGATGTGCGCTCACTTCAGCCATCGGCGGCTGAATCTCGTCACGATGGCCGGTCCGGTCGGCAACGCGGCGCTGCACGCCGTTGGTGTGGCTCAGACCGTGCGTCGCCGCTGGGCGGAGCAGCCCGCCGGCGCTGCGTGTCCCATCGTGCTGAGCTCGGTCGGCGACGGCACGACGCAGGAAGGCGAGTACCTGGAGGCGATCGCCGAGGCGGCGCGCGAGCGTTCTCCGGTGATGTTTCTGATCCAAGACAACCGACTGGCCATCTCCACCTCCACCGTCGGACGCACCTTTTATGCGTGCGAGGCGACCGGGGCCACAGGTCAGGCCAGCTCGCCCGATCACTTTCACGGCGTGCCAATCCGCCACGTGGATGGCCGCGACCCGGTGGAGCTGCACGAGCGATTCGGCGAAATCGTGGCGGAGATGCGGCGCAGCCCCGCTCCGGTGATCGTGGTGATGCACGTCGAGCGGCTGTCGAACCATACCAACGCCGACGACGAGTCGGTGTATCGCAGTGAGGACGAGCTAGCGGCCGCGAAGGTCAGCGGCGACCCGCTGCAGCGGATGAGCAAGCGGCTGTTGGCTCACGGCTGGACGCCGCAGCAATTGGAAGAGATTGACCGCCAGGTTTGCGAGGAACTGAGCGCCGCGGAGGCTGCGGCCTACAACAGTCCGGACCCGACATCCGTGTCCGTCGCCAAGGCGTCGCTGCCGGTCGAGCTGACACATCCTTCCTCGGAGCAGCAGGGCGAGGGCCCGGCTGTGCTGACGATGAAGGACGCGATGCGCGAAGTGTTGCGACGCCGGCTCGAGACGGACGAGCGAGTCGTGCTGTACGGCGAGGACATCGAGGATCCCAAGGGCGACGTGTTTGGCGTCACTCGCGGATTGAGCACGGCGTTTGGCGAGCGTGTTCGCAACGCGCCGCTCTCCGAGTCGACGATTGTCGGCGTGTCGATTGGACGCGCGATGGCCGGCGAGCGGCCGGTGGCATTCCTGCAGTTCGCCGACTTTCTGCCGCTGGCTTACAACCAAATCGTCTGCGAACTGGGCACCATTCATTGGCGCTCCGATGGACAGTGGACGGCGCCGGTGATCCTGATGGTCGCTTGTGGCGGCTATCGCGCCGGGCTCGGGCCGTTCCACTCGCATTCTTTCGAATCGGTAATGACTCACGTGCCGGGAGTCGACGTCTATCTGCCGTCCACGGCGGGCGACGCCGCGGGGTTGCTGAACACGGCGTTCGAGACAGGCCGGCCGTCGATCTTCTTCTATCCGAAAACTTTGCTGAACGACTCGACCTTTGCGACGTCGAGCGACGTGGAGCGGCAGGTGACTCCGTTGGGGGTCGCCCGCAAGGCGCGCGTTGGCCAGGACCTGACGTTGGTGGGCTGGGGCAACACGGTCCCGGTCTGTTTGAAAGCGGCGGCGGCGCTGGAGCAAAACGGCGTCGACGCGGAAGTGATCGATTTGCGCACCTTGTCGCCCTGGGATTCGCGGACTGTCTTGTCGTCGGCCGAGAAGACCGCTCGACTGATTGTCGTGCACGAGGACGGCCAAACATGCGGTTTCGGCGCCGAGGTGCTGGCGACCGTGACCGAGCGCGCCCGAGTCCCGATCGCCATGCGGCGCGTGGCGCGGCCCGACACGCCGGTGCCCTGCAACTATGCCAACCAGATTGAGGTGTTGCCGTCGATCGAGCGCGTGGTGGATACCGCCGCCGAGCTGCTGGACATGGACGTCGTGTGGACTCGCCCCGAGCGGCAGCAGGAAGGCGTCGCATTTATCGAAGCGATCGGCTCCGGGCCGGCTGACGAGCAAGTGACGGTGGTGGAGCTCAACCTGCAGGTCGGCCAGCAAGTGACTCGCGGCGAGGTGATCGGCGAGCTCGAGGCGACCAAGAGCGTCTTCGAGTTCAGCTCGCCCTACACCGGCGTCGTCGAGGAAGTGCTGGCCGAGCCAGGCCAGCAAGTCGCGGTGGGCAGCCACTTGGCGCGGCTCAGCGTGGTCTCCAGTCAGCGACGCAAACCTGTCACTCAAGAGAACCCCGGGGTCCCCAAGCTCACGCGTCGCAAGTCCTCCGAACGACTGGTGCTGCCGAGGCAGACGCTGGAGCGCCGGCCGTTCGAAGTTGCCATGTCCTCCGTCAGCGTGCAGGCGGGCAGCCGAGTGGTCAGCAACGCGGACATCGTGCGAGGCCGCGACGGCTTCTCGGTGGCCGACGTCGTCCGCCGCACCGGCATCGAGTCGCGACGCTGGGCAGCGGCGAACGAGAACGCCGTCAACATGGCCGTCAAAGCCTGCTGGGAGCTGCTCGACCGAGAGAACTTGCTGATCGACGATATCGACGTGCTGATCTGCGCCACGACCAGCCCCAACGCCGTCACGCCGTCGATGGCCTGCCAGGTGCTGAGCGGCATCAACGGCGGCAAAGACTCGTCGATGTTGCAGGCTTACGACATCAACGCCGCTTGCTCGGGCTACCTTTATGCCTTGCAGAACGGCTTTGACTACCTGCAAAGTTCGCCCGAGGGCCGCGTGCTAATTGTGACTGCCGAGGTGCTGTCACCACTGCTCGATCCGAACGACCTGGACACTGCCATCCTGTTTGGCGACGCTACGACCGCCACCGTGCTGTACGGCGAGGCGCATGCCGAGTGCGGGCGGGCTCGCGTGCATCGCCCCGAGCTGTCGGCGCGTGGCGAGGACGGCGCGACGTTGTCCGTGCCGTTCCGTGATGCGGGCTTCATTCAGATGAAGGGCCGCAAGGTGTTCACCGAGGCGGTGCGATCGATGGTCGCCAGCTTGAACCGGGCCTGCGAACGGCAGCACATTCAAGTCAACGATCTGTCACTGGTTGTGCCCCACCAGGCCAATCAGCGGATCATCGACGCCATCGGCAGCCGCATCGACGTCGACGTCTACAGCAACATTCGCAATTACGGCAACACGTCCTCGAGCAGCATTCCGCTGTGTCTGGCCGAGCTGCTCCCCGAGGCCGAGCACGGCAATCGCATCGGGCTCTGTGCCTTTGGCGGCGGCTTCACGTTCGGCGCCAGCATCCTCGAGGTGTGATGCACGCGACGATTGAAAGAACGCGTACGGTTTGATTGGCCGCCCGCGGTCAAAACTTTCCGTCGCGAACTTCGAAATGGGTCGGCTTGCCGAGTAGCTCGCCTCCACCGGCGACCCAATCGGCCGTCCAGTCGATCATGGTTTCCGCGTCCACTTGTGGCTCGCCGAGCAGCGGGTAGGCCGCGCGGCCGTTGTTCAGCAGCGCGTGAGGCGCCTCTTCGCCGACCAAATCGGCTTCGCAGCCCATTCGCTGCGCCAACTGTTGGCAGACTTTCCGCACGCTGAGAATCTCTTGGCCTGCCAAGTTGAGCACATCGTACGGCGTGTCTTGGCGCGGCGGCAGTCCCAAGGCGCGCAGGGTCATCAGGTTGGCGTCGTGCAGCCAGATCACGTTGACATGCCCCATCTCGACCGAGACCGGCTGCCCCTGCTTGATCTGCTGCGCCAGGTCGACCAGCACGCCATATCGCAGCTCGGTGGCGTAGTTCAGGCGCAGCATCAGCACGGGCGTTTGCTGTCGTCGCGCGAAGAACTCGAACATTCGCTCGCGGCCTAGCGCCGTGTGCGCGTACTCGCCGATCGGCGCCGGCGGGTCGGATTCGCGCGAGCCGCCGCTGCCGGGCGTCGTCAGTCCGTAAACGTTGCCGGTGGAGAAGGCGATGATGCGGCTGTCCTGATAGCGTCGGCACACCAGGGCCGGCAGATAACAGTTGGTGGCCCACGCCAGCTCCGGGTGCTCCTTGGCGCCGAACTTGAACCCGCTCATTGAGATCACGTGGGCCGCGTCCGGCAGCTGCGCGACGCTGTCGGCGTCCAGCAGATCGCAAGAGACGGTCTGCACGCCCCAGTCCTCGAGCCGCTGGCGGACCGCCTCGTCGGAGTACCGAGAGACGCCGATCACTCGATTGGGCCGTCCCGCCTCGCGAAGCGCGCGGACAGCCATCCGCGCCATCGTCGGCCCCATCTTGCCGCCCACGCCCAACAGGGCAATGTCGCCCTCCAGCTCGCTCAGCGACTCAATCAACTCGGGAGTCGGCGCGCTAAGCATCTCTTCCAGCGCCTCGATGGAATCGGGCGCCGAGAGCGGCTCGTTGTTGGCGTCGTTGGGGGCAGGTTCGTCCATGGTGGCAATACTTTCATCAACAAAGGAGCAAGGAGGCGCGATGACTACAACGCATTTCAAAATCTTCCCGATTGGCAATCGGGTTGATAAAACCAGCAGAAAAACTGCCTTCGATTGCGCCAGGGAAGGTTTTGAATTGCCCTCTACACAGCCGAGGCCTATGGGGCGCAGCTCCAGCGAACCGCGTTCAGCAACAGCTGGTGAAAGGCAGGTTGCTCAAAGTCCTCGATATGCCCCAGCGACGTGTAGAAGACTCGACCGCCTGTGGCCGTTAAGTGAGTCCAGGCGACCGGCTCCTCCGGATCCTCCTCGGTCGAGCCGACCAGCACGGCTTGGGTATGGGAACGCAATGGGCTGACCTTGTACAGTGAGCCGTGCCCCTTCAGCTTTGAGAGGTCGACATCTTTGAGAATCGGATGTTCGTCGACCGCCGCTTGCAGCGCGGTGACCGGACCATCTTTGTAGTGGCCGGTGTAGCTGCCGCCGATCACCTGCTCGTCCCACTCGGGCCAATTGTCGGCGCCGGGCTCCACATCGCCGCGGACAGTGAACGCATGGTTGGCGGTGCGAATGCCGACAACCGGCTTGCCGGCTGCCACGTGATCGCGGACGTATTTCAACTGAGCGATCGGCAGCAGGCGTCGTCGCATGCTGACCAGCAGCACGTCGGCGTCGGCAATCGTTTCGATGCCCGGCACACTGTTCTTGTTCTCGGCCTCGGCGTGCAGGATGGTGACGCGAAAGTCTTTGCCCAGCGTGCTGACGGCGAACTTGGGCAGCGATTCATTGGTGCGGTACTCGCGCTCGCCGATGAGCATCACGACATGCGGGCGGCGGTCGTGTGAAAAGCGGAACTCGGCGCCGCCGATCAGCTGGTCGCTGGTCACGGTGGGACAGACCCATTTTTCGATATGTTCGACGATCAGGTCGGTGCCCGTGAAGTGGCTGACATGGGGCTCGCGCGCCGGGTTGTACATGGTGTCGGTCATGTCGCGCATCAACACGACATGCTTGCCGTTCTTGGCCATTTGGCGAAGTCCGAACGGACGCCCGAGCACGCACATATTGGTATGCACGCCGAGCAGCACGACATTGCGAATGCCTCGATGTTCCAGCAGGTTCCAGATCTCCACGCCGTTGTCGCTGATCGCGTCACGTTGTTGATCGATTTCGATGGTGGCCACTTGGCGAATCCAGGGCGAGCGCGGGTTGCGTCCCTGCGCTTGAAGTTTGGAGGCCCACAAGTCGTGTTCGGCGGGGTCGTCGTCCTCACCGCCATCGGATTGGTCAATTGGGTAGGCCCCCTGCTCTTCGCTCGGGATCAAGCGGCACCATTGTCCAATATCTTCGGGGACGTTTTTGGCGGCCGGCACCTGCATCGCCCGTAGCCGTGCCGGGGTTTCTCGATAGAATTCCATGCAGCTGCTGGGAGCGTGGACAATCAGGGCGCCTCGCTCGCGAGCGGCTTGGAGGACACGGTTCATGCGGGGCGCCATTTCGCCGACGCGCCGCACGGCATTCAGACAGTGGTGGGCGTCCCACATATCGCAGACGATGAAGGCGGTCTGCTCGCTTTCCCAGCTCTCGTCGCGATGGACCAAGTGGAATTGCGCGGCGCCCTCGGCGATCGGGACTCGCGACCGCAATCGCAGCTCGAGCGTCTCCGCGCCGGCCGAGGCAGGCAGGACCAGGGCGAGCGTGGCGGCCAGCAGGGCCCAAACGAGGTGGCGAGACATGAGGGATTCCTTGGGATGACGGGAAGTCCGCTTTCCCTGTTGTGAGGCGGGTGAACCACTAGTATGAAGCCGATTCGAGCCGCTCGCAAATACCCGTCGCGCACCTCGGGAGCTTGCCATCATTATCTCGGTTGACGAATCGGCGCGATGCCGCCAGACTCCCTACTTTCCCCACCGCGCGAGTCCCTCGCGCTCCTCACGCTGCCGGCCCATCGATCCCGGGTATCCCTTGTGAAGCTGCATTTTCTGGGCGCCAATCGCCAAGTGACGGGGTCGTGCTACTGCATCGAAGTGGCTGGCTCGCGAGTGATGGTCGATTGCGGCATGTTCCAGGAGCGGGAGTTTGCCGAGCGGAATTGGCACGACTGTCCGGTGCCCGCCCGTTCCGTGGACGCGTTGTTGTTGACGCATATCCACATCGATCATTCGGGACGCCTTCCCGACCTTGTGCGGCGAGGGTTTCGCGGCAAGATCTATGCCACCCGGCCCACCAAGGCGATGGCGGAGATCATGTTGCTCGACGCTGCCGGCATTCAGGAAGAGGACGCCGCCTACAAACGCAAACGCCACCAGCGCGAGGGCCGCGACCCCTCGTTGGTCAAGGCGTTGTTCAACCGCGGCGATGTTCGCAACACGCTGCCGCTGTTCAAAGCGGTGCGATACAACGAGCCAGTGCGCGTGCGCGACGGCGTGTCCGCGGTGTTTCACGACGCCGGACACATCCTGGGGTCGTCGATACTCGAGGTGATCTGCCGCGAGCGAGGCGAGGAGAAGCGGTTGATCTTCTCGGGGGATATCGGCCAGTGGGGCAAGCCGTTGATTCGCGATCCATCCTTGCTGACCAAGGCGGATGTGGTCGTGATGGAGTCGACCTATGGCGATCGCGATCACAAGGAGGCCGGCGACGTGGAGGCGCAGCTGGAGGATGTTCTTCAGCGAACGCTGAGGCGCGGCGGCAATGTGGTCATCCCGACGTTCGCAGTCGAACGAGCTCAGGAGCTGATGTATCACATCAGCGCGCTGGTGCATGACGATCGCATTCCGGACGTGCCGATCTTTCTGGACAGTCCGATGGCGGTCGACGTCACCGAGGTGTTTCGCCGCTATCGTGATTGCTTTGACGAAGAGACGTGGGAACGCATCAACAGCAACGAGCCGCCGCTGCGATTCCCCGGGCTCACCATGGCTCGCACCTCACATGAGTCGAGGGCGATCAATGACCATCAAGGCCCTGCGGTGATCATGTCGACCTCGGGCATGTGCACGGCCGGCCGCATCAAGCACCACCTGCGCCGCAACATCGGTGACAAGAACTCGACAGTACTGTTTGTCGGCTATCAGGGCCGCGGCACTCTTGGGCGGCAGATCCTCGAAGGCAACTCCGAGGTGCGGATTCACGGCAAGCAGCACCCCGTGCGGGCCGAGGTGGCTCAGATCTACGGCTTCTCCGGCCACGCTGACCGCAGCGATCTGATGAAGTGGATTAGCCACTTCGAGTCGCAACCGCGGCGTCTGTTTCTCACCCATGGCGAAGAGTCCTCGTCGTTGGCGCTGGCCGGCCGGATCAAGGACGAATTGGGCTGGGACGCCGTGGTTCCCGAGTATCAGCAGATGTTCAATGTCTAACAACAACAAGTCGAAACTGTCCGGAAATGGGTCGCTCGACCAGCCGGGGTGGCGTTCGCATCCCGCTGTGCCGGCGCTGCTCGGCGCCGTGGCGATGTGGTGCATTCAGCCGCCCTTGGGCTGGAGTTGGCTGGCGCCGCTGGCGCCGATCCCCTGGTTATTCCTGGTTGGTCGTCGCGGCTTCGACACCGTCGGTCGGATGCGCGCGGCGGGCCGTCGACCGTATCGCTGGATGTACGCGGGCGGTGTCCTGCACTGGGCGTTGATGATGCAGGGCATCCGCCATCCTCACGTGGCGTTGGTCGCTGGCTGGCTGGTGTTGGCGTTGTACCTCGGGATCTATCCGCTGCTGTTCGTGGTGCTCACGCGGCGCGCCGTCCACCGCCTGCGCTGGCCGCTCGGGCTGGCGGCGCCGTTGGTCTGGGTCGCGCTCGAGATGGCGCGCGGCTGGATGCTTACCGGCTTCTCGTTGGGACTGCTCGCGCACAGCGTGTCCGAGTTGCCGCTGCTGATTCAAATCGCCGATCTGGGCGGCGCCTATCTGGTCAGCGGCGTGCTGATGTTGAGCGCGACTGCGTTGTGGTTGCTGACGCCGCTGCCGGCTCCGCTGCAGGCAGATGCCGAGGCGCCCGGCGAGCGACGTTGGTTGACCGCGGCTGCTGCCGCGCTCGCCGTCGCGCTGACCTGCGGCTACGGCGCCTGGCGGCTGGCCCGCGAGCTGCCCGAGCCGACGATGGAAGTTGCTCTGGTGCAAGGCGCGCGCGACGTGTTCTACGAGTACAACGAGAAAGTCAATGAGGAGATGTATCTCGATTACCGCAACCGCACAATCGAGCTGGTCCGCAAGCATCCGGAAGTGCGGCTGGTCATCTGGCCCGAATCGTCATTGCGGGCTCACATCCCCGAGCGACGGATTACCGGTCCGCTGAAGTCCATCGAGCCCGAGTTGTCGGAAGCACGGTACCGAGAGGCGCTGGAGCAGTACGAACGCATGTATCGCTCCGAGCTGGAGTCGTTGGCCTACGTCGTGTCGCCGATGACGGAAGTCGACCTGATGGTGTCCGGTGAGTCGGTGCATCACGAAGGCGCCGACGAGATCCGCTTCAATTCCACGACGCTGTTGCGGGACGACGGAGTGTTCATCGATCGCTACTACAAGATGTATCCCGTGATGTTCGGCGAGTACGTTCCGCTGGGCGCCACCTTCCCCTTCATCTACGACCTGGTGCCGTTGCCGGCGGGATTGACCAGCGGGCCGGCGCCAAAGCCGATGAAAGTTGGCGGTCTGATCTTCAGCCCCAGTATCTGCTTCGAGACAACGCTGCCGGGCGCGATTCGCAGTCAGGTGGCCGAGCTCCGGCGTCAGGGCGAGATGCCCGACGTGCTGGTGAACCCCGCCAACGATGGTTGGTTCCACGGCTCCAGTGTGCTCGATCTGCATGCCCAATGCGTCGTGTTCCGCGCCGTGGAGAACGGTCGTCCCGTGCTGTGCGCAGCCAACGGCGGGCTGACCCGTTGGGTGGACGCCAAGGGTCGGATTCTCGGGGAGCTTGCTCGCCGCACCGAGCGCGAGCTGCTCGCCTACGTCGGCCCCGGCGCCGGCGTGACGCTTTACCAACGCATCGGCGACCTGTTCGGCGCCGCCTGCGTCGGCGTCGTGCTGGTCAGCTTTGTCCCGCTCCGCCGCCGCGTAGCGGCATAACGGCCAGGCACAACGGCCTGGCACAACGCCCTCACGCGCCGCGAAACAACCGCGGCAAAGGGAATGGCCGCTCGGGCAGTTCACGATCGCACCCACGATCTGGCGGGTTTCCCGCGACAACCCTACAATCAGGGATTCTGCTGGCGAGCTGTTGGCTTGTAGGCGATGGAAAACGTCTGATTTGGCGATCGGCACAGCCGTTCTCCCGCAGGATGAATTCTGTTTTGAGTCATCGCGAGGCGACAGGCTCGGATTTTCCCTTCGTGGCGGTTTCGCCCAACCCATAGGCGTTGTTGCTCATGTCCTTGATGGATTGGTTTAGTGGTCGTGTCTTCAAGCTCGTGCACGGCAACAATCTGGTCTACAACACCTGCTGGGAAGACCCGCGGCTGGACCGAGTGGCCCTGGAGCTCACTCCCAGCGACAACGTGATGGTGATTACGTCCGCCGGGTGCAACGCGCTGGACTACGCCCTGACGGGGCCCAACTCCGTTCATGCAGTGGACATGAACCCTCGGCAAAACGCGCTGTTGGAACTGAAGCTCGCGGCGATTCGCGACCTCGAGTACGAGGACTTCTACCGCATGTTCGGCGACGGCCGGCTGCCGGGCGTCGTGCCGATCTACGAGCAAAAACTGCGAGCCCGGTTGACGCCGTTCGCCGTCGCCTACTGGGACAAGCGGATCAAACGATTTTTCGACAACGCCCGCCGGCCGTTCTACTTCCGCGGCACTTCGGGGGCGTTCGCTCGGATGCTGAAGCTGTACACGGATCGCGTGATCCGCGTCCGGCCGGTGATCGATGAGCTGCTTGCCGCCGAGACGCTCGAGCAACAGCAGGAGATCTACTACAGTCAGCTGAAAGAGAAATTCTGGTCCCGCACGATGAAGTTCGCCTTGAATCGCGACACCACGCTGTCGATGGTCGGCGTGCCCAAGGCTCAGCGACGCCAGATCGACACCCAATACAAGGGCGGCATTGTGCAGTTCATCGAGGACTGTATGGAGGCGGTGTTCGCCAAGCTGCCGCTTCAGGACAACTACTTTTGGCGCGTGTACATGACTGGCAGCTACGCGCCGGACTGCTGTCCCGAGTACCTCGTGCCGGAGAATTTTGAGCAGCTCCGCAGTTCGCTAGCGGACCGCATCCATATTCACACCGACTCGGTGCAGGGTTTTCTCGAGAAGCATGACGGCGAGATCTCTCGCTTCATTCTGCTCGACCACATGGACTGGCTGTCGGACCGCTTCTTTCCGCTGTTGGAGTCGGAGTGGAAGGCGATTCTGGACAAGGCGTCCAGCTCGGCCCGCGTGCTCTGGCGGAGCGGCGGATTGCGAACCGACTTCTTGAACGACGTGCGCGTGGTTCGCAACGGCGCGGAGGTGGCGCTGCCCGAGTTGCTGAAGATGAACCAGGCGCTGGCGGAGGAGTTGCACGAAAAGGATCGCGTGCACACGTATGGCAGCTTCTACATCGCCGACATCGCCGCTTAGGAAAACGGGAAAAACAAATTCCCCCGGCGGATTGGCTTTCGGACCAAATCGCAGCTGAAAACGTCCAAGTGCCAATCCGCAATTCGGGAAGTTGTTTTTCCCTGGATCCTTAGATGGGAGCCCCTTGCAGTAGCAGGAGGCCGTTGAATCACAGGCTGTTAGACATGACGTTGGATGAGCGATCAGCGCCGGCCGAACGGCGAGTGAATGTGGGGCTGCGGCTCACCGAGATGGCGGCGATTCGCCCCGACGACATGGCAGTCGCTCAGCCCACCGGGCGCGGCAAGGACCACAAGTTCCAGTATCGCTCGCTCACCTTTCGCGAGCTGGATGAGCAAACCAACCGCATCGCCGCGGGGCTCGCGGCAATGGGGATTCGCCCCGGCGATCGCTTGGCGCTGTTGACTCCGCCTAGCCTCGACTTCATCTCGCTGGTGTTCGCCATGTTCAAGGCGGGCGTCGTCACGGTGATGATCGACCCGGGCATGGGCCGCTCGAAATTGATCCATTGCCTGTCCCGGGCAGAGTGCCAGGGGTTTGTCGGAGTGCCTCTGGTGCATGCGATTCGCACCTTGCTGCGGTGGAAGTTTCCTGCCGCAAAGAAGAACGTCACCGTGGGGCGCAAATGGTGGTGGGGCGGCAAGACATTGGACCAACTGCGCGAGACGCCGCTCGAACAGTACTCACCTGCGGAGACCGTCGCCGAGGATCCCGCTGCGATCATTTTCACGACCGGCAGCACCGGACCGCCGAAGGGCGTGTTGTACCGACACGGCAACTTCAATCAGCAGGTGGACGAGATTCGCGATCGGTACGAGATTCAGCCCGGTGAAATTGACTTGCCCGGGTTTCCGCTGTTCGCGCTGTTCAATGCCGCGATGGGCGTCGGCACCGTGATCCCTCCGATGGACTTCACTCGTCCTGCCAAAGTCGATCCGGAAAAGTTCATCGAGGTGGCGCGCGACTGGGAAGTCACTCAGTCGTTCGGATCGCCAGCGCTGTGGAACACGGTCGGCCGGTATTGCGAGCGGCGCCATGAGCGGATTCCGTCGCTGCGGCGAGTGTTGTCCGCTGGCGCTCCGGTTCCACCGCATGTGATTCGGCGAGTAACCGCGGCGATTCACGCCGAAGGCGACATCCATACGCCCTATGGCGCCACCGAAGCGCTGCCGGTCGCCAGCATCTCGGGGCGAGAAGTGTTGGAGGAGACCGCGGCCGAGACGATGCAAGGCAAAGGCGTCTGCGTCGGCAGTCCCTTCCCCGGCATTCGCTGGCGAGTTGTTGAGATCGACGACGGGCCGCTCGAGGACATCGCGCAAACCCGCGAAGTGGCGCAGGGCGAGATCGGCGAGCTGATGGTGCAAGGCGGAGTCGTGACCACCGAGTATGTGGTCCGCTCCGATTGCAATCCACTGCACAAGGTGGCCGATGGAGACAGCTTCTGGCACCGCATGGGCGATGTTGGCTATCTGGACGACTCGAACCGCTTTTGGTTCTGCGGGCGGAAAGCGCATCGCGTGCGAACGGCCGAGACGACGCTTTTTACGATTCCCTGTGAGGCGATCTTTAACGAGATCCACGAAGTGTACCGCAGCGCCTTGGTGGGAGTCGGGTCCACAACGCAAGACGCCCGGACACCGGTGATTGTCGTGGAGCCGTGGCCCGAGCATCGGCCCACCACCGCTGCGGCCAGGGCGGACTTGATCGAGAAGGTGCTGCAGTGCGCGGCCGAGCATTCGCTGACTCGCCCGATTCGCAAGGCGCTGGTGCACTTGTCGATGCCCGTCGACATTCGCCATAACTCAAAAATCTTTCGCGAAAAACTCGCCGTGTGGGCGGCGCGCCAAATCAAGTGATGGATGCCATGACCTTCACCGCAGCTTCCGTTTTGCACACGGGCGATGTTGACCGTGCCGCAGCCGAGGTGATCGCCGCCATCGGCGAGTCGCTTGGCCGGCCTGTCGACTTGCTGGTCGTCTTCTTTTCGAGCGACTATGTCGGTCAGATCGAATCTTTGTCCGCCGAACTGCAGCGGCAGTTGCAGCCGCGCGTCATGTTGGGCGCACAGGGTGAGGCGATTGTTGGGCGCGGCGAAGAGATCGAAGAGCGCCCGGCGCTTTCGGTTTGGGCTGCTTCCTTGCCGGGAGTTCCGCTGCACAGCATGCATCTGCGCTGGGAACGCACGCCGGATGGTGGCGTCTTTTCGGGTTGGCCCGCCGACCTCGCTGAAAGCTGGCCGGATGAAGCGTCCTTGATCGTGCTGGGCGACCCGTTCTCGTTCCCGGCCGACGCGCTGCTGGAGCGGATGGCGGAGGATCATGCCGATTGCGTGGTGGCGGGCGGCATGGCGAGCGGCGCGCAGGCTCCCGGCCAATTGCGGCTCCTGCGGGACGGCCAAGTGCTTGATCAGGGTGCGGTTGCCGTATTGATCGAGCGGCCGGCGCGGCTGCGCTGTGTTGTGTCGCAAGGCTGCCGCCCGATCGGCGAGCCAATGATTGTGACCAAGGCCGAACGGAATGTGATTTTGGAGCTGGGCGGACAGCCCGCGCTCGAGCGGCTGGAGACCCTGTTTCATTCGCTGCCGAACCACGAGCAGGCGCTCGTTCAGCGCGGCCTGCACTTGGGCCGTGTGATTAACGAATATCAGGATGCCTTTGAGGCTGGCGACTTCTTGATTCGCAATGTCACCGGGCTTGATCCCGACACGGGCGCCGTGGTGGTGGGCGACTACTTTCGCGTCGGACAAACTGTGCAGTTCCATTTGCGCGACGAGAGCTCCGCGAGTCGCGAATTGAATCAGTTGTTGGAAGCCGCGGCGGGACAGCCGGGACAGCCTAGCGGCGGTCTGCTGTTCACCTGCAACGGACGCGGCACGCGGATGTTCGAGCAGCCTCACCATGACGCGTCTGCTGTCGAACGCCACTTCCCCGGGCTTCCCCTGGCTGGGCTGTTCGCGATGGGCGAAATTGGCCCCGTCGGCGGCAAGAGCTTCATGCACGGCTTCACCGCCTGCTTGGCGTTGTTGCAGCACGTCGACGCTCGCGCCGACACGCAGTAATTGCTACGATCCTAACTCGCCCCTCAGCCTGTTTTTCAACCACCTCCTTAAATCCTTCTTATTGCCAACCTTGAGGCCGGTATTCATGTCCAAGTTGCGTTTCGGAATTCTCAGCACCGCCAAGATCGGCACGGAAAAAGTGATCCCCGCCATGCAGCAGGGCGCTCGCTGTCAGGTGGATGCGATCTGCTCACGCGATGCCGAGCGGGCGGCGGCGGCAGCGCAGCGACTGGGAATCGCACGCAGCTACGGAAGCTATGAAGAGCTGCTGGCGGATCCCGAGATTGACGCCATCTACAATCCGCTGCCGAATCATCTGCACGTGCCTTGGTCAATCAAGGCCTTGGAGGCCGGCAAGCATGTGCTGTGCGAAAAGCCGATCGGCTTGTCGGCCGACGAGGGACGCGAGTTGGTGGCAGCCGCTCAACAGCACCCTCACCTGAAGGTGATGGAGGCGTTTATGTATCGCCACCATCCGCAATGGCAACGAGCGCTGCAGCTGGTGCAAGACGGCTCGATCGGCAGGCTGCGGACGATTCAGTCGTTCTTCTCGTATTACAACGACAACGCGAGCGACATTCGCAATTTGTCCGACATCGGCGGCGGCGGAATCATGGACATTGGCTGTTATCCGATTTCGTTGTCGCGGTTCATCTTCGGCCAACTCCCGCGGCGCGTGATGGCCGGCATTGAGCTGCATGACAAGTTTCAAACGGATGTGCTTTCGTCCGCCATCGTGGAATTTGACGGAGGCTTGTCGACCTTCACCTGTTCGACGTTGTTGTCCAAGTACCAGCGAGTCAACATCTTCGGCGAACGAGGCCGGATTGAAATTGAGATCCCGTTCAACGCACCACCGGACCGCCCCTGCAAAATGTGGCTCCAGCGCGGCGACGAAATCGAGGAGATTCAGTTCCCCGTCTGCGACCAATACACGATTCAGGGAGATCTGTTCGCGGCCGCCGTGCTGGACGACACTCCGGTGCCCACTCCGCTGGAGGACGCGGTGGACAACATGTTGGTGATTGAGGCCCTGTTCGCCAGCGCAAAGGCCGGAGCCTGGCAGACGCTCTGACACGTGTGCCCGGGTGCGTGTGACGCTCCTCGCGACATCCCCCGCGACGGTGCGTCGTACTCGCGGCCCCCGCTTTTTCCGCCCTACTTGTCATCCCCGGCCACGTTCGGCTAGTTTATCGAGCCACGGGGCGGGCATCCCGCGAGCGTCATTTTAAGGCCGAACACGGGCGTCACCACCGGCGACGCCCTCCATCCCACTGGCACTTCAGCGCCGAGACATTTATGAGCGACCCCTATTTCCAGCAGCTGTTTGCCGACCGCATTGGCGGAGCCGAGTATGGCAAAGGGACGGCGATCTACAAGTTCGAGAAGATCAAGCGAGCCAAGCGCAAGGCGCTCGCCGATTTTCCCGATCGCGCGCTGCTGGACTTCGGCATCGGCGACAATGATGAGATGGCGCCGCAGTCGGTTCGCGACCGCCTCGCGCTGGAGGTGCACGAGCCGGCCAATCGCGGTTATGCGGACAACGGCATTGCCCAGTTCAAGGAGGCGGCCGCGCGGTTTATGAATCGCAACTTCGCGGTTGAGCTCGATCCGGTCACCGAGGTGAACCATTGCATCGGCTCAAAGACCGCGCTGGCGATGCTGCCCGCCT
This sequence comes from Planctomycetales bacterium, assembly GCA_020426845.1. Taxonomy (GTDB): domain Bacteria; phylum Planctomycetota; class Planctomycetia; order Pirellulales; family Pirellulaceae; genus JAGQPF01. The sequence continues at coordinate 4,841 of JAGQPF010000318.1, read as the reverse complement.
GCTTCATCAATCCGGGCGACGTGACGTTGATGACGGCGCCCGGCTATCCGGTCGCAGGCACGCATACTGCGTACTACGGCGGCAGTGTCTATCGTTTGCCGCTGCTGGCCGAGAACGACTTCTTTCCCGACGTCGCCGGAGTTCCGGCGGATGTGCTGGCGAAGACGAAGCTGTTGGTGTTGAACTACCCCAACAGCCCGACGGGCAAGGTTGCCACGCGCGAGTTCTACGAGCAAATGATTGAGCTGGCGCATCGGCATCAGTTCGTAATCGTCCAGGACGCGGCTCACATCATGCTGACGTTCGAGGACGAGCCGCTGAGCTTCTTGTCTGTGCCGGGCGCGAAGGATGTCGGCGTCGAGGTGCACTCGCTGTCGAAAGGCTTCAACATGATCGGCTGGCGGATCGGCTGGGTCTGCGGCCACCCGACGCTCGTTCGCGCCTTCGCGGACGTCAAGGACAACTGCGACTCGGGCCAGTTCATGGCCATTCAAAAGGCGGCGGCGCAGGCGTTGGACGACGACTCGATTCCCGTCGCGACGCGTGAGAAGTACCGGCGTCGGCTGAACAAGCTGGTCACCATGCTGACTCAGTGCGGGTTCCAGTGCAAAATGCCGGGTGGGTCGTACTTCCTGTACACGCCAATTCCCAAGGGCGCCGGGAGCGAGCGATTCGAGAACGCCGAGCAGGCGAGCCAGCATCTGATCACTCAACACTCGATCGTCACCGTGCCGTGGGACGACGCCGGACCGTACCTCCGCTTCTCGGTGACGTACGAGGCGCCGACCGAGGCCGATGAGGACGCGCTGATGGCCGAGGCCGCGGCGCGACTGCAAAGCGCCTCGTTTGAATTCTAATCTGCCCGTTCCTAGTCCGCCGTTCCGCCGTTGCCGTTCCGCCGTTTGCCTGGCCGGGGCCGCTGCGGTGGACTGTTGCGCACTTCAGACCCGAGAGTCCGCCATGCGCGCTCCTCTGCTGCCAGCTTTTGTGATCCGTCGCCTCGCGGTGGAGCGTGGTCCTGTTCTTGTCGGGTGTGTCGCGCTCGTGGCTCTGCTGGCGACGGCGTCCGGCTGTGGCGGCGGTGGCGGCGCTGCCAAGACCCCGTCTTTCAACGAGCTCTACGATCAAGCGCTCAAACTTCCCGCTGCGGACTTGCGCGCGAAGCAGCTCGTCGGCCTAGCCTCGCGACAAGCCAAGGCGAACGACTCGATCAACGCCGACAAGGCGCTCGAGGCGGCGATGCTTTCGATCAAAAGCCTCAGCGGCACGGAACGCGCCGAGTTGTTGCTTTCGGTCTTTGGCGTTCGCGCGAAGATCGGCCAGGCCGCCGTCTCCGGCGATCTCCTGAAGGATGCGTCACGAACGATTGACGAGCTGGAGGCGGGCGCCAAAAAATTCTCGCTATTGCTGACACTTGCGAACGCCTACGCGAGGGACATGGAGAAGTCGATCTTGGCCAAAGCCTCGCTCAAGGAGGCCGAGCCATTGTTGGAGCAACTGAGCGAGCAGGAGCAGGTGAGCGGCCGCATTCGCTATGCGAGTGCCTTGCGCGCCGTGGGCGACAACGAGGCGGCGGAGCCGCTGCACACTGCCGCGGTGCAGGCCGCCGCGGAGCTTGAGCCGCGTGCTCGAGTGGAGGCCTTGGGCGACGCGGCCTCCGCCCTGTTCCAACTGGAAGAGAACGAAGCAGCCACGACCCTCTTCTCTTCGGCTACGGAGGCCGCTGCCGCGATTAGCGATCCAGAGGGCCAGGCGCACGCCTACCTGTCCCTCGCCCGCAAGATGCTGCTGGGTGGGCAGAATAGTCGCGCTAGCGAGCTGTTCCGCCAAGCTCATTCCGCCGCGGAAAGCATTCCCGAACCCACCATGCGCAGCTCGGTGATGGATGAGATCGCCGCCGGGCGTCGTCTGTTGAACTGACGGCGCTCAGCCTTCGATGCGAATCTCCCGTTTGACCTCGGCCGGCGCGGGGGTGAGGTCCTGCAGCACGGCTCGAGTGGGCTGGTCGTCGCCGATGCGCACGTCGTAAGCTCCGGGGGCGTAAACGGGCGGACGGAATCGCGAGCTCGGCGGACGCACCGTGTAGACAATCTCGCGAGTGGCTTTCTCGACGATTTGGACGACCGGTCCACCGGGCCTCACAAGGGTCGCCTGCGATGGAGGCCCGACCGGGCGCTTCTGGTTGGAGAATACCAGCTCGGGTAGATAGCCGACGACCTTTCGTCCATCGTTGTCCTGTTGCCGAATTGTGATCGGCCAGCCGGGAAACTGCGCCTTGTCACCGTCGCGGACGTCCGCGAATCGATGCCAGCATTCGAACGTGATCTCTCGCTCCTTCTTGCGGAAGCGGGCGATGCCGTAGCCGTCGGCACGCTTCGTTTCATCCTGGCGATTTTCCGGGTTGGCGTATGCGTGCATCGTGATGGCGTTGCCCAACCCGTCCTCAAAGTCGCCGGTCCAGGCGAGCGGGCTGCCGGGAATCGGATTCGGCCCCGGCCGCTCGTCCAGCGGATGCCACCATCGTCCGTAAATGGTGTTCACGATCGCCGGACTCGTGAAGCCGAACGGACCGTCGCGAAACGAGTCGATGCCGTGCTGCACGACAACTGCCAGATGTTGGTCACCACAGAGATGCGGCGCCCAGGCTCGGCGGATCTCTCTGAGCGCGCGATTGCGGCCGGTTTGGGGCCAGCCGTTGCAATCCAGATCGGCCAGCAGCCGGTTCTCGGGAGTGCCGTGAAGGTGAACGGCGCCGCAAAACGCAGTTTGTGAGAGCACGCACTTCATCTCGGCGCCCGTCCAATTCTGTCCCCACTCGTTCAAGAACTTCAGCTGCCGATCGCCCAACAATTTAAGCCCCGGCAAGTCGACGCTCTTGCGGTCGTAGTTGGGATCATTGATGTGATCGGGGCGAGGGCCCATCTTAGGAATTTTGCCTTCGGGACCGGACTTGAACTTGCGGTCCTCAACAATCGCGAAGTCCACTCCGCCCACGCGCAGGTTCGTGTAGTAAACCGTGATCCCCTGTTGAATCGGCGTCGCGTCGTACGGATCCGGGAGGTGCCAGGTTTGGCAACGCTGCACCATGTTCACGTACTTGGGTGGGTAGAAAAAGCCGCCTCGAGGCCCAGCCGGCGTGGCCGCCACCTTGCCGTTCTCGCCCCAAATGTTGGCTTGACCGACATCGTGATCATCCGGAATCGTGATCGTCGGACGGTCTTTGAGCACGTCGCGAAACTGCACGCCGAACTCGAGCCAGCCGAAAGTGTGCTGCGTGTGGTGGTAGGATTGGTCACCCGCGAAGAACAACAGGTCGGGATCCTGCCGCTTCAGGTTCTCCACCATTTTCGGCCGCGGGCCGGGGGTTCGCGACGAGTTGCATGACAGCGTGCCGACAACGATCTCGTTCTTGTCGATCGGATCGCGGCGAATCAGACCCTCGAACTTGGCGCCGGTTTGATCGTCGCCGTGCAGGAGCCGATACGGCACGTTTTGCGTGTTGTCCCAGTCGGCGAGGCGAAAGTGGGCGCTCCATCCCAATTCGTTCACCGGCTCGGTGGCCACTTGCTGCCACTGGCCGTCTCGTTGCAGCTGAAGCCGCACTTCGCGAGACTCGTCCGGCTTCAGCGGATAGAGCTGAGCAGTCAGCTTCAACACGCCTCGATCATGGGTGTAGACGGCAAACGCCAACACCTGATCGCGAGGAACCAGCAACTTGGGATTCTTCACCTCCCACCAGTTCCCCGTGGCCTGCGAGTCCAGCTTGGGAAACTTGGGCCCGAACGGCTGGTCGGCCGTTTCCGTGCCTTGGCCTAGCAGGGTGACGGCCAGCGGTCCGGCCACCAGCCAGGCGAGTAGCAGTGCAGAGCGAATTGTTCTTTGAGTCATAGCTGATTATTGGGTCAGAGGTTCTGAGTGGCTTCTCGATGCGATCCTTTGCTTACGCTTCGGATTGCCTTGCCGAGTATTGAGGGGTGGGCGAATCGATCCCTCGCTTACGCTTCGGGTTACCTTGCCGAGTGATGAGTGGATGGGCGATTCGATCCCTCGCTTACGCTCTTACGCTTCGGGTTACCTTACGAGATGCAGGGAAATCAGGACGGGCCTCGCATGCCTCCGCGCAGGGCGCCGGCTGTTGTGTCGCCGTAGTTGCCGGCAAAGCGAGGATCCAGTGGCCGGCTGTTGGGGACGGAGAGCCAGATGCGCAGCAGGTGACGTCGCAAGTGTGGCGTTGGATCGTCGCGAAACGCCGAGCGACGGTGGAGCGTCACGAAGTTGTTGAGCAACACCAAGTCGCCACGTTCCTGCCGAAACTCCAGACGTCGCTCGGGCTGGTCCGCAAGCTGCTCCAGATAATCGAGCGCTTCGCGTTGCCGTGGCGTCATGTCCGGCGTGTCGTCGGCCGCGTAGGCGCGTTCGATCAACACGCGCAGGAGATTCGCTGCAAAATGTCCCTCGTGAATGGCGAAGATCGGCTGCTCGATGTGACGGCTCGGGTGGTTCAAGTCGACATTGTGCCGCTGATATAGGTAGGGCGACATCAACGTTTCCAGCAGATCCGGGCGCTGGATGGCGATGTCGTTGAACAGGCCAACGGAGCTGACGATCTGATTCTCGCCGCCGGAGGCCGCCGGCATGACGCAGAGAAAGCCGATGACGTCGCAGCGGTCTGTGTGGAAGCTGAGCTGCTTGTTGGTGTTGGGACCGCGAGTGCGCGCGTCCTGCTCGCCAAAACGCTCGTCGCGAACGTGAAACACACGCTCCCCTGCGGCACTTTGAGAGACCGGCGTGCCGACGAGCGACGCGAGCGCCCAGAAGATCCATTCGAGCTGTGGCAGCGA
>JAGQPF010000317.1 GCA_020426845.1 Planctomycetales bacterium | reverse complement strand
TTTTCAAAAAGCAGTTGATCATCATGCAGGGCTTGGTTGATGCGGATCCCAATGTGGCCACACGCTTGCACGGTTTGGCCGAGGCACACAAGCGGCTCGGTGTGTGTGCGCAACAGAAGCAGGACTGGCTCACTGCGGCCGAGCACCTCGGGCGGGCCGTCAATATTGGATGGCGCATGGTCAACGCCGATTCTCGGGATTCCCTGCATATGTACGCACACGTCGTACGCGTCTGCGTCTATGACCACGCTTACCGCATGGCGCATCCGGGCGAAGAGCCGCATACACGAGTGCCGGAGGCCGTGGAACTCGCCAAGGAGTTGGTTCAGCTTGAACCCGAAGTACCGCTCAACCGAGAAGCGCTCGCTCTGGCGTGCTTTCGTATGATGATGGGCGTGGCGGATGGGCGCGACCCAGTCGCGCTTGAAACGTATGCTCGCGATTTGCTATCGGCTATTGATGGTTACATTGCGATCGCCGGCCGGACGCCTCAAATCGTGTGGTGGCGTTCCAGCGGGAATCTGTACCTGGCCAACGCAAGGCGAGCGCAGGGGGATGCGCGTGGAGCCGACGAGGCGTTTCGGCAAGCCGTGAATTGCATCAACGAGGCGCTAGCGGCCGGAATCGATGATCCCGTTCTGCGAATTCACTTGGCGGAGCTGTTGCAGGATGATCCCGCCGCCACAAGAGAGGAACGCATCGCAGCGATCAACGCAGCTCGCGACTCGGTACTGTCGGCCCGTGGTGCGAAGCCCGCGCACGTCGCAAATGTCGGACGCCTTTACCACGCCGCCGGCGAGTTCGAGTCCGCGATGGACATGCTCCTGCGCGCCCAAGCCAAGTACGAACATCTTGGCGCCGACTTGTCAGCGGAGGACGCACAGGCACTGCGTGAGTGCCAGTCCCTTGTCGGCGACTGATTTCTGTTAGCACATTCCCGTCAGGCTCTTCTCTGCTCGAATGCCGGCGAAGCACGCCTGTGCCCGCCGAGCGACCGAATCCTACGCGTATTCGAGCAGATCCGGGTGAATCCAGACGGCCTCCGCCGGCGCGGGCCGTGTCAACCGGCTCTCTTCCCATGCCTCCACGTCGGAAACACGGGCGTATCGAATGCGTCCTCTCTGTTCGTATGGCAACTCTCCGGATAGCATGTTCGCCAGCCACTCGGCGATGACCTGGCGGTACCGCTCCTTGCTCTCGGGCGTGCCGTGCTCGCCGAGGTAGATGTCCCGACCGTTGAGGCGGACGACGCCGCGACCGGTCGGTTTGTGCAAGCGGTAGCTGGGAATCTGGGCGGAAGTTCGTGCGGGCATTTCGGGGCTCCTTCAGCCAGAAGTGGTATATACCACCTGTTTTGGCTTTCAGAGCCGCTCTGCCCGACGCAGGCAGGTACGCTAAGTAGCGTTCGGCCAAGGGATTATATCAAAGCGGGCGATCGGATTCGAACCGACGACGTCCAGCTTGGGAACTCGGTCTGCCGCTCACAAGGCATTGTCAGAAATGCAGTTATGGCCGTTTTTCTTGGTCAGAATGAGGGTTACTACCGGGTTGCTGGTCACTGAAACAATGACAAACATGTCGCCATCGGGTGACGACTGACCAACTCAGTGACCAACTTGCCAG
>JAGQPF010000316.1 GCA_020426845.1 Planctomycetales bacterium | reverse complement strand
CTGCACGCTGTTCGTCGTCGCCTCGTTCGGGACCGACAAGGAGCCAAAACTCGCCTGCCATCGGCTCACCATCAGCCGCCGCGGCCCGCCGCCGCAACCGGCCGTCACGCTCGAGGCGTCTGTCAACGGCAAGCCGGCGACTCACCCTGGACCATCGGTTCGCGTCGGCGAGCCGGTGGTTTTGTCTTTTTCGGCAAGGAACACCGGCAACGTGCCGCTCGAGCAGGTTTCGCTCACGGCGGTCGGGTTTGAGGGGCCTGCAGGAGACGACGGAGACGGCGTCCTGAGCGTCGGCGAGACCTGGACGTGGTCTGGGTCGTCTTTGGCTGTCAGCGGCGAGCAGAACGTGCCTGGGAGCCTCTCAGCCCATCACGAGGAAGTCGGCGAGGTTTCGTACCAGGCTTTCGCGAGCTACGTCGGCGAGGATAAGCCGGCTCCCGGCAATCGATTCATCGTCGTAGCCTACGAAGCACAAGACCAGACGCCGGCGATCGCCGACTTGATCGCCGATATTCGGGTTGACATCGACAAGGCCGGGAAGCATAAGTTCGTGCCGACTGACGTGGACAGTACTGCCGAGTGGTTCAGTGAGTACAAGAGGCGTGCTTCCGGCAAGGATCTTCCGCAGGTGTTCATCGTGACTGATGGCGGTGAGATCCTGCACCAGGGGAAGTTGCCTGGAACGCTGGCGGAGTTCAACAGGACCCTGGCGGAGTTTGGTGGCTAGAATGCGAAAGCCACTGCCGGAGGACGACAGGAGGCTGTGCCGCAAGAAGTGGTACTGGAGACATGGCGATAGGACATCCGATTGCAACATGAGGCCGCACAGATTCGAGCGACGGCCAAAGAAACTGATCCATAAGAGGTAGTTGAATGGTTGCGATTAGCGACACCCCAATCCCGGAACACCTGCTTGACATCGACTTTGTCGCCGCAGGAAAAGCAGCCACGCGTCTCCTTGGGTGCAATCCTCGCACCGACCAGCCAGGCGTTTCGTGCCCGTTCTTCGGTGAGGTGTTTCGCGATCGGATCATCCCTCGCTCAGATTGGGACTCGTACCTCGAGCAGCTTGACCCGAATTTCGGGCGCCTCGACCACTACCAGCACGACCAAGACGGCGAGGGAACGTGCACAGGCAACGCCGGCTGTGCTTCCGTCGAGCAGAAATGGGCAGAGAAGTACGGTGACGATTACGCCATCAGCCTCTCGCCGCCAAGTGTTTACCAGTTCTGCGCCCGCTCGGCCAACAGCGGATCGACGACGAACTGCATCTTGAAGCGCCTCCGGGATCACGGCGCCGTACCGATCCAAAACGAGCAGAATCGCAAGGTTCTGGCCACTCTGGAGCTTGACACCAGCCACATGATTCGCGAGGTTGGCTGGAACCAGAATGTGCGAGGCATGGAAGATACCATGTCGCAGTTCAGGATCGACGAGTTCTATGAGATTCGCAACGTCGACGAGTTCTTTTCGGCGCTACTCTACGGTTTCCCGATTCTTTACGGCCGCGCCGGCCACGCGATCAAAGGCACGGACCTTGTGAAGCGTGCCGGGAAGTACGCTTGCAAATACCGCAACAGTTGGG
>JAGQPF010000315.1 GCA_020426845.1 Planctomycetales bacterium | reverse complement strand
TATCCGGCATGGCGCAGCCCTCCTTGAGTTGGCTACGGTTCAAAACCTGCAGCTTAGCTGCGAGTTGCCGCATGGCCGCGCGGAATTGCGCACAGGTGGGACAGCAGTGTGGCACTGGCCGACTACGACGACGCGGTGGCCGCCGCCGAGGTGGTCAAGGCGATTGCCTATGCCAATGCGCGGCGGACGCGGATGCTGAAGGTGTTGTCCTTTTTGACGGTGCGAACCGCCTCGGCGTAGACAGCTCGTCGGTGTCCTCCGACGGCAAGAGGAAGCGGATGCAAGAGAGGTCCACGCCGAAGCGATCGATCGGCTTCATGCCCAGCGTCGAGTGCTCCGCGGCGTTGTATCCCCGCTCGAGCCAGCATCCGCACGCTCTGCTTGATGAATGTAGTAGAGCGTGTCGATCGCTACGGGAAGGCCAGCCAGCCAACCAGGGCTGAGCGGCAGCATGGCGAGGTAGGACGCCAGACGTCCCTGCATCAGACGCCCTCGGTTGGCGAGGTCACCGCCGCACAGCCAGACCACACAGCCGGCGCCGAGCCCCACGGTCATTCCGAGGAAGCCAAGCAGAAAGGCAAAAGTCCGCACATCAACTCCGACGAATTTCACGGACACCAACAGCGTGCCCGCCACCCACCACAGGGCATGCACGGCGCCGGCGAGACGCAGGCGGGAGCCGGCAACTCGAAGCCGCTTGGCGAGCGTCTCGGGCTCAACCGCGCGCTCGCGAAACGCTCGGTCCACGTCGGGGTGATTGAGTGACAACCACAGCCAAATCGCCACAGGCCAGCTGAACACCACCATGGGACTCACCGGTAGCATCGCAATCACCGCCGCCGAGCGAATCAGCATCGGCGACTCTCGATGTTCGATTCGCGACGCTGCGATCAGATAGAAGAACTGCGAAAGCAACGTGTAGACTCCGTGAGCGACCATGAGCGTGATCAGGAAATAGAGCAGAAACGGCCCTTGATGGTGGTTCAAACGCTTGACCCACCACGCCCAGAGCGCGAACATGGCCGGCAGCATCGCCCAGTTCAGCACCACCAACCGACGCAGCCAGACCGTCAGATACTGCAAGGACGCGCCACCGCCCGACTCGCTGCTGGCATGATGAATCGTGGCCAGCTCCCAGAGGCTCACGGCGACCAACAGAATGCCCGAGATCATTGCCACGTAGGGTCCCACCTGGGGATGCACGGAGACGTTGCTCGATCCGTTGCGGTATGCGAGCTCCACCGCGGTGCGGAGGTCGCGCCAGCCTTGAGCGTTGGTCCAATCCGGGATGTAGCCGTAATCCATGTTGAGCACCGGCAACGCCTTGAAGGTCAGCAGGCTGACAACCACCAAGGCCAGTCCTGCGGCAATGGCCGTGATTGCCCGTGCATGGCTCAAGGGCACAAGCTGCCCCTCGCCTTGATCGCGACTGCCCACCACGGTTCGCAAAGTGCGGAGGTAGCTGAGGACGAGCACCACGGCACACAACAAGCTCGCGGCGACCGGCAGCGAGTACTGATAGCCGAACAGGTGGGCGGCCAACGTGGAGGTCAGGTATATTCGCGTCCAGGGCAGAAACATCGAGACCACACCCGCGATCGCCAGAAACAGGCAGGCGGTGCCGTAGATGCCGGCAATCTCCCGAGGCGCCATGGCCTCTTGCGGCGCGCCGTCGTGGTGCGAGCCGCCCAGGTGGGGACCAGCCACTTTGCGCGGGCTCTGCGCAAACGCCGTTCGCTGCGGCGGAGCCGCGGGCTGCAACGGCGAATCGGACGAACTCAGCGACCGCACGTCGTCTCGGATCTCGCTCGCCTGCTGGTACCGACGACGAGGCTCTTTGGCCAGCGTTCGCAAGACGACTTGATCCAGCCGCGCATCCACACCGGCGGACTCCGATGGCAAGTCGAATCGCCCCAGCGGCAACTCCCCGGTCAGCATCTCGTAGAACACCACGCCCACCGAGTAGAGGTCCGCGCGATGGTCCACTTCCTTGGTGCCTTCGAGCTGCTCGGGCGCCATGTACCTCGGCGTGCCGACGACTTGATGCGTGGCGGTCAGGGAGTGGTTCTGCAGCGAGTGAGCGGCGAGTTTGGCGAGTCCAAAATCGGCGACCTTGGGCACGCCGTTGGAGTCGATCAGGATGTTTTCGGGTTTGATGTCGCGATGGACGACGCCACGGTCGTGAGCAAACTGCAGCGCTTCGCAGATCTGCTGCACAATCATCAACGCTTGCCGTGGCTCCAGCTTGTCTTGGTCCAGCACCGCGCGGAGGTCCGTGCCCTCGACCAGCTCCATGATGATGTAGAACATCATGCGCCGCTCGCCATCAACGGAGAGCTCCACATGATCGAAATCATGAATCGTGACAATGTTGGGATGCGACAGCTTGGCCATCGCCCGCGCCTCGCGCTCGAACCGCTCGGCAAACGACGGATCCTTCGCCGCATCGGGATGCAGTACTTTGAGCGCGACGGAGCGATCCAGCTTCTTCTGCCGCGCCAAATAGACGGCGCCCATGCCGCCATACCCCAGCAGCTTTTGAATCTCCAGATCCGGGAAATACGGCGCCAACTGCCCCGGACTCAGCACCCCCAGATCCTGAGGATTTCCGGCAAGGGTCGGCGGCAACTCCATCCCCCGCTCCATCAGGCAAGTGGCGCAGAGCCCCGCCATGGACGGATCGAGAGGGCTGCCGCACTGGGGACAGGAAGGGATGTTCACGTGCTTCGACTCCGTGGCGAGCAGTAAGGCGTCGCGCGGTATGATTCGCGGTATGATTCGCGGGCCGCCGTCGTGGAAGCGAGAAGCCCTGCCGACAGCCAACTCCCCGCACCACCATCTCTATCGAATTTGCAGCCGGATGTTACCGCCGCCGCCAAAAATTTTTTTTCGACTGCCAAGGACTCGGATCGCCCGCCGACTTCACTCTCGCTCGTTCGTGGTCTCCCTTTGCAGACTGCTAGAATAATCGCATGAATCCGGAAGACCCACTCCCCGAAAACGAATCAGAACCTGCCGCTCGCGCGGACTCGGTCTGGGTCCGGCAGTTTGCCACCACTCGCTGGAGCCTCGTTGTCGAGGCCTACCAAGAGCCGTCCAGGGAGTCGAACCGAGCGATCGGTGAGCTGGCCGAACAGTATTGGTATCCCTTGTACGCGTTTGCTCGCCGCCGCGGCGCGAGCCGCGAGGACGCCCAGGACCTAACCCAAGGCTTCCTGGCACGTTTGATCGAATCGCCGCGAGTGTTCGCCGATGCCAATCCGGAGCGAGGCAGGTTCCGCGCCTTCCTGATCACTTGCTTCAAGCATTTCGTCGGCCAACAGCTCGAGCGGGACCGCGCCCAGCGCCGCGGAGGCGGCGCCAAGCTCCTGTCGCTGAATCTGAACTTCGACGAAGGCGAGCGGATTTTCGCCTTTGAACCAGCCACTCACGAAACTCCCGAGCGACTGTTTCAGCGGCGATGGGCCCTGACGCTGCTCGCCACCGTGCTGCGGCGGCTCGGGGACGAGTACCGCGAGAAGGGACGCGAGGAGTTTTTCGAGTCGACGCGAGGGTTCCTGACGGCCGATGGCAGTGAAAACTCCCAGACCGAATTGGCGGAGCAGCTGGGAATGTCTCCGGGCAATCTGCGAGTCGCGATACACCGCCTCCGCACTCGTTATCGCCATTTGCTCCGCGAAGAAGTGGCCCACACCGTGGCCGACCCCGGCGAAATCGACGACGAGTTGTGCGCGCTGCGCGCGGCCATCGCTGCCCCCTAGCGAGATAGCCAAATAGCGAGAGCGCGAGCCGACCGGCCGTGTTTCAACGGCCCCCAAGTCGGCCTGCCTATTCGTTGTTCTCCGTTTTCGGCGGCGCCGTGACGGCGATGTTCAGCTCGTTCAGCTGCCGGCCATCGACCAAATTCGGGGCCCCCGTCATCAGGTCGGTCGCTCTCTGAGTCTTCGGGAACGCGATGCAGTCGCGAATGCTGTCCAGTTTGCCGAACAGCATCACGAAGCGGTCGATGCCGAGCGCGATGCCGCCATGCGGGGGAGCGCCGAACTGCAGTGCATCCAGCAAAAAGCCGAAGCGATCCTTGGCCGTTTGCTCGTCGATCCCCAGCAGGCCGAACACCTTGCTTTGAATCTCGCTGTCGTGAATTCGGATCGTGCCGCCGCCCGCCTCGGATCCGTTGATCACCAAGTCGTAGGCGATCGCTCGGCACGCCTTCGGGTCGGAATCCAACAGCTCCAGGTCCTGCGGCCGAGGGGCCGTGAAGGGATGGTGCATCGCAACCCAGCGGTGCTCCTCGTCGTCCCACTCGAACATCGGGAATTCGGTAACCCACGAAAAGTTCATCTCCGCCGGGTCGTACATCTTCATCTCGGCGCCGATTCGTTTGCGCAGTCCAGCCAGCGCCTTGCAGCTGACCTCCCAACTGTCGGCGATAAACAGCAGCAGGTCGCCGGGCTCGGCGCCCATGCGTTCCTTAATCGCGTCGAGCACCGGTTGTTCGAAGTTCTTGGCAATCGGCGAGAACAGCGTGCCGTCCTCCTCAATGCGGAACCAGGCCAACCCCCGAGCGCAGAAGTCCTGGCGCACCCAGTCGGTCAACGAGTCCAAGCCGCGTCGCGAGTAGGTTGACGTGCCGTTGGGCACTCGAATGCCGCGCACGAATCCGCCGCCATCGGCCGTCTCGCGGAACACGCGGAACTCGGTCTGCTTGGCCAAGTCCGTGCAGTCCACCAGCTCCATGCCGAACCGCAGGTCGGGGGCGTCGTGGCCGAAACGCCGCATCGCCTCGTCATATGTCATGCGAGGCAGCGGCAGCGACACCTCAAGTCCCAGAATATCCTTGGCCAGCTTCACCACGAGGCCGTCGATCATTCCCACCACGTCGTCCATCTCGACAAACGACATTTCCATGTCGAGCTGAGTGAATTCCGGCTGGCGATCGGCACGAAGGTCTTCGTCGCGAAAGCATCTCGCGACTTGCACGTAGCGGTCGTACCCGGCGACCATCAAGATCTGCTTGTACAACTGCGGAGACTGTGGCAGGGCATAAAACGAGCAGCGGTGCACGCGGCTGGGCACCAGATAGTCGCGAGCGCCTTCGGGCGTGCTCCGACCAAGAATCGGCGTCTCGATGTCGATGAAGTCGTTCGCCTCGAAGTAGTCGCGCATCCCCTTCACGATCCGGCTGCGAAGCTCGAGCGTCCGCAACATCGGCTCGCGGCGAAGATCGAGATAGCGGTGCTTGAGCCGCAAGTCCTCGCCGGGCAAGTCCGTTTGGCCGGGCTGGAACGGTGGTGTTTTGCTGCGATTGAGCACCTTCAGCGACTCGCAACGAACCTCAATCTCGCCCGTGGCCAGCTTGGGTTTGACGGTCTCGGCCGGGCGAGCCGCCACGACTCCCTGAATCTGCAACACGTCTTCGGCGCGAGCCTTCTTCGCCGCTTCAATCGCCGCCTCGCTGCCGGGCGGCGCGGCGACCACTTGCGTCTTTCCGTATCGGTCGCGGAGATCGATGAAAACGCCGCCGCCGTGGTCGCGCACACTGTCCACCCAACCGCAAAGCGTGACTTTCTCACCGATGTTGGACGCCCGCAGGGCGCCGCAGGTTTGCGTCCGTAACACAGAAACTCCCGAGTGCAGTTGGTGGGTTATAGAAAAGCGATGCTGACGACCGCCAGTCCGGGCGAGCAGCCGCGCGGATGCGAGCCAATTCGCCATGGAAGACTCCATTCCGACGTTGTCGACGGTCGAAGCGGGAGATCTTCAACATGCTGCCCAATTTAATGGGAAGGGAATCGCCCATTTTAGGTTCGGCGGTGGAAACCTGTCCAGGCGAGGGCTTTCTTGCCCACTTCCCCCGACATTCGGACGGCTCGGAGGTCAGTGATCCGCGGAAGCAACAATTCGATCGGCCAGCGATTCCGGCGACTCGTCGTCGTCCATGGCAAGGAATCGGCATTCGGATAGCCCCCGAAACCAAGTCTCCTGGCGCCGGGCAAACTGCCTGGTGCCCGCCTTTACCTGGTCGATGGTCGACGCCAGATCACGCTTTCCGCCGAGCATCTCCAGGACTTCCCGGTACCCGACGGCCTGCGTCGCCGTCCGGCCCAGCTGGCCGTAATTCCGCAGCAACCCCTCCACCTCATCGACCAATCCGCGTTGGAACATGTCTTCGACGCGGAGCTCAATGCGGCGGTGCAGGACGTCGCGAGGCCATTGGAGCACGAACACCCGGCACTGCTCGGCGCCGCGGCCCTCCTCGAATTCGCGTTGCAGATGGCTGAGCGGCTCACCCGTCACTCGATACACCTCCAGCGCCCGTATGATGCGACGTTTGTCGTTGGGATGCAGCTTGTCGGCCAGCAGCGGATCAACTTGCTGCAAACGGGCGTGCAACGCCTCCAGGCCGACCTGCTCCACCTCCGCCTCCACGGCGCGGCGAAACTCCCAATCAGCGGGCGGACCGTGAAACAGGCCACGCAACATGCTCTTGAGGTAAAGCGGCGTGCCGCCCACAAACAACACGTCGCGGCCACGCTGGCGGATTTCGGCGATGGCGGCGTGAGCCGCGTCCAGGTATTGCGAGAGGCTGTAATCCTCCGTCGGATCAACCACATCGATCAAATGGTGTGGCCAAGCGGCGCGCAGCTCGGCCGACGGCTTGGCGGTGCCGATGTCCATGCCGCGATAGATGGCCATCGAGTCCATTGACACGATCTCGGCGTCCAAACGACGCGCGAGCTCCATGGCGACGCGAGTCTTGCCGCTGGCAGTCGGCCCGGCCAGATACCAGCAATCCGGCGCCGCCGGCATGTCTCGATGTAACGTCTCTTCACTCAAGGCACTCGCGCCTCCGCAGACTGCAACTCTTCACTTCGCCTGGATTGCGATCACGGCAATCCTCGATTTAAATGAGAGTTCAGCATATTCCCAACCGCCAACTTGAGGAATCCCGTGTCGTCGGTCCTGAGTCAATTGATGCGCGTCATCGAAGAGCGCAAAGCGAACCCGCCCGAAAAGTCGTACACGACCAAGCTGCTGCAGGGCGGCGTGGACGCCGTCGGCGCCAAGGTGACCGAAGAAGCCGCTGAAGTGGTTGAGGCCGCTGGCGAGGCGGGCGAGGAAGGCAGGCAGCATCTGATTCGCGAAGTGGCTGACCTGTTCTACCATGCAATGGTGATGTTGGCTGTGCGAGACGCGACCCTGGACGACGTTGAACAAGAGCTCGGCCGGCGCTTCGGAGTGTCCGGAATTGATGAAAAAGCTTCGCGAAATCCGCCATCGTGAGCCGTGCGGCAACGGAATTGCACGCTAATTCCGCGCAGTCACCCGCGCGATCACCGCCTGCAATAGCTCTTCGTGCTCCTCGAGCCGGCTCGCAATGGCGTTGTGCGGAAAGGCCAACACCACCGTGTCCTCAACGCCCGCCAATTTGCCACGCTGCACGGACACGATGCCGTCGCCCTTGCCGTCGATGATTTCATCGAGATCAGCCAGGTAGCCGGCCAGCTTCGGGCGGATGGCGCGCAGCGCCGGATGCTCGCGCCGGCGCAAGATCATGCCGCGAATTCGCTCGGCCTCAGCCGCTTGGATCAGCCCCTGTGAGCCGATAATCACTGAGTACCGCACTCGCGGTTGGGCCCGCGACGCTGACTCAAGTTGTTGAATCAGTTCCGACTCGGGCCGCAGATCCAATCGCGATTCGTTAAGCCCGTCAAGGATGTAGTCGGTCCACTGATTGTCGCGTTTGTCGACAATCGCCTCCCACGCGTCGATGCTGACCGGGAAGCGAGCCAAAGCGGTGCCTCGATGGGGCGTGCCGATCGTGATCAGACGCGCAACCGACTTGGTAAGCTCCCGGTCGTGCAGCTCCAGGGCCACTCGACTGACCAGGCCTCCCATCGAGTGAGCAACGAGCTGAACCTTTCGTTTCGGCGCGCGGCGATGCAAATCAGCCAGAGCGTCGGCAAGTTGCTTGCCCGACACCGCGATCGGACCGTCATTGGGATAACCGAACGTTCCCGTGACAACCCCCGCCTCTCGCAACTTGTCCCGCAGCGGCGCCAGATGAGCCGGGCTGGACGTGTAACCATGAACCAAGATCGCCGCCGGCACGTCGGAGGACCGTTCCCATCCGTCCTCCAATTTCAACTCGAAGGCCTGTTCGCGTCCCTGCCAGTCCATCACCTCTTCGCGAACCCGAGCCTTGAGGCGATTCAACTTGTTGCGCAATGCTTCGCGATCGATGTCAAGTTGGACTCCGACGGGGCGATCGTCCTCGCCGCGCTGCACGGAAAACCGCACTGCCCCGTCGAAAGCCAGGTTCAACGCCACCATCGTCGCAAAGGTGTACGAGGCGTCGAGACGAACCTCGCCCTCGGGCAGATACGGCGCCAGCGCCGCTTCATCCAATTGCTCCGCAGCGGCCAGCGCCTGCAGCACGTCGCGCCAACGAACTCGGCCCCCATGGGAGCGGATCCGCACTCGCGTCGCATCGCCGTCGAGCGGAACAATCTCGTACAGCTTCGAAGGCGCCTGCGCGAATTCGACAATCTCTGCCGTTGCCTGCCCAGGCAGGTCGGAGGCATACGGTCCTTCGACGTCATGCGGTCGGACGACGTGGACGGCCAGCGACAAGATCGCAAATAGTGTGCAGGCACGATTCATCGGCTACTCCCGTTTTCGGATCGCGTCTCCCACGCGCACCTGGCCAGCCACGACCACTCGCGCGTAGATTCCGCGCAGGTGAAGCTGCTTGCCCAGTTCCGAGTTGACGAATTTCAGGGCATCGGCGCCGAAGCGGCGTTTGAACTTCCCGCACCCGTTGTGCGGCTCGGCCGTCACTTCCAGGATCGCCGACCCGATGGACAACTGCTGCCCTGCCTGAAGATTGTCGACCGAAAGGTCCAAGTCGACAAACAGGTTGTCGCCGGCCAGCGGCCAACGGTCCGGCTCGCCGGCGATGAGCGAGATGGCGCGGACGTTCATCAGCGTCACTTGCACATTGGGATGTGGACGCCCATCGGGAAGCGACTTCCAACAACCCAGCGCCCAATTGTCGCCATGGACGCCTCCCTCCGGGCTCAGCTCGCACACGTCCAGCGACTCGCGTTGATCGGTGCGAGGGCGAATCACGATGGCTCGCAACTCGCCGTCATCGCCGGGAGCTCGACGAATCTCGTCCAGCCCCGCCTCCAACTGCTCGAGGTTCAAGTGTTCGGCCATTAATAGAACTCGCCGTCCTCTTCGTCGTCGAAGTCGTCGTCGTCTCGATCCGGATGCAGCGGGTCGTCGGGCGAAAAGAAAAAGTCACCCAGCCCCAACGGCACGGAATTGCCGCCGAGCGTTCGGCGCTGCCGCTCCGCCAGCGACTCCAAATCGGCCGCGTCCTCGCCCAGGCACGCCTTTAGCGCGTCCCGCCAAGCAGCGTCCTTGGCGACGGGGTGCTCCGGGTCCTGGGCAATTCGCTTGAGCGCAAATCGCAACAGGTTGATGCCGTCCCGAGGCGAGAAGTCCAACTTCAGCTGGTGGGCGCGCTGCAGGAACTCCACCGTCATTGCCAGCATCTCCGCTTCGGCAAACGGCAAGTGGTACTGCAGGATCGCCAGCTCATCCTGGCGATTGGGGAAGCCTAGGCTCAGGGTGGGCTGAAGGCGGCTGAGAATGTAGTCGGGGATCTCGTAGGTCGAGTCGTCCTGGTTCATGGTCACGACGCAGCGAAAGTCGCGATGAGCATGAATCGTGATGCCGGCCACAATCGATTCGACGTACCTCCGAGTGTCGAACAGCGGCGCCAGGCTCGCCCACGACTTCTCGTTCATGCGGTTGCCCTCGTCGAGAATACAGACGCCGCCGCGCACGATCGCCGTCACCAGCGGCGAGGCGTGATACGCGATGGATCCGTTCTCGGCCAACACGGGAGTGACCAACAGGTCCTCCGGCCGCGTGTCGGCGGTGCATTGGTAGATAAAGAGCTCCTGGTCGCGTTGCTTGGCCGCGGCCATCGCGAGCGCCGTCTTGCCGATGCCCGGCGAGCCGATCAGGCGCGGGGTCAGTGGCAGGTCCGCGTCATCTACCACCAGCCAGCACGCCAGCAACTGCTTGAGAATCTCGCGCTGCCCAATCCACTCGGTGGAGCCAACATACGGTTGCCCGAGGTTCAGATTGACACCGCCGATTTCAATCATGGACTTCGACATGGCAGCCTTTAGCTTGAGTGGATTGCCGGAGTGATTGGGTTTGCACGTGGGATGTCGGTGCGAAATGAAAAGCCAACGGGCGAGCAGCGGAGGGAGCAGGGGCGGCTGACAAGGATGGCGGCTGATAAGGATGGCGGCTGACAAGGATGGCGGCTGATAAGGATGGCGGCTGATAAGGCAGTTCCTATCCCTCGCTTACGCTTCGGGTTTCCTTAAGAGGCACTCGGGCCGTAGGGACGGGACGAGATGACTCCCTCGACGGGGCTGCTGGCGGTGGCGTAAAGGCGCTTGGGAATGCGGCCGGCTTGATAGGCCAAGCGTCCGGCACACAAGGCGTGTCGCATCGCCAAGGCCATGCGTTCGGCGTCCCGCGCGTGGGCAATCCCCGTGTTCAACAGCACGCCATCGGCGCCCAGTTCCATCGCCACGGCCACGTCGCTCGCCGTGCCGACGCCCGCGTCCACAATCATGGGGTAATCGGGATCGTCGTCTTTGAGATACTCGAGGCAAATTCGCAAATTGTTCGGATTGAGAATGCCTTGGCCGCTGCCGATCGGACTGCCGGCGGGCATCACCGCCGCGGCCCCCGCCTGCTTCAAGCGTCGGGCCAGCACCGGGTCGTCGCTGGTGTAACAGAACACCTGAAAGCCGTCCTCCACCAGCCGCTCGGTGGCGGCAAGCGTCTCAATCGGATCGGGCAGCAGCGTCTTGCTGTCCCCCAACACCTCGAGCTTCACCCAATCGGCGCCCGGGTTGTCGAGGTCGCGGAGAATCTCGCGGCCGAGCTTGGCCATTCTCACCGCGTCCTCCGCGTTGTAGCAGCCGGCCGTGTTGGGCAGCAGCGTGAAACGGTCGAGGTCGATGAAGTCCAGGATATTCTTGCCGTCTCGGTTGTACAGCTTCTCCCGCCGCACGGCGACCGTCACGCAATCGGCGCCCGAAAGCGCCAAGCAACGCCGCATGTGCTCCAGGTCGTCGTACTTGCCGGTGCCCACAATCAGGCGGCTATTGAGTTGCCGGCCGCCGACCGCCAACGGGTCCGGGCCCATCGCCAGGAATGCATCCAGCGGAGCGGCGGAATCCGCCGGCTGCCTCATCGTTGAGTCGGTCATGGTCTACCCTCCGCCCACCAGGGACACCACCTCGAGGCGGTCGCCATCGCACAACAGCAGCTCACCATGCCGAGCTCGCGGGACGACCTCGCCATTGACCTCGACGGCCAGGTATCGCTGATTGATTTCCCGCAGCTCGAGCAAAGCGGCGACGGAAATGGAGTTGGGCAGCTCGACCGTCTCGCCATTGAGCTGAATCTTCAAAACTAGCCTCGGATTGTTGGGTAACAGGAGTCTCTAACCGTCTCCCAAAGCAACAGCTTACGGCCAATTGGGCGCGAATTGAAGTGGACCAACGGCCCCCGCGACTGCCATAGTTCAAAGCCGGCAACGACGGTATACTCACCATTCCGCACCGTTTTCGCCGCAGCCGGTAGAGGAAGCATTGATGTCGGATGAAGTGAAGCTAAGCCCCGTCGAAGAGATCAAGGAGACGAGCCAGTATCTGCGCGGGGACATCCCCGAGGAGCTGGTGGATGGCCAGACGGGGTTCGGAAAGTCCAGCGTTCAGTTGCTCAAGCATCACGGCACTTATGAGCAAGAAGACCGTGACGGCCGAGCCGAACGCCGCGCCAATGGCGACAAGGAAACGCTCAACATCTTCATGGTTCGCACCCGGATTCCCGGTGGCAAGCTCACCAGCGAGCAGTTGCTGGCGGAGCTGGACCTCTGCGACGAGCTCGGCAACACCACGCTGCGCGCCACCAGCCGGCAGGGCCTGCAGCTGCACGGCGTGCTGAAGACGAATCTCAAAGAGTCGATCCGACGCATTAACGACATCCAGCTCACGACGCTTGGCGCCTGCGGCGACGTGAATCGCAACGTGATGTGCTGTCCGGCGCCGACTGCCGGACCGATCCACGATCAGCTGCAAAAACTGGCCGCCGAGCTCGCCAACCACTTCGCGCCTCACACCTCCTCGTACCACGACATTTGGCTGACGGATGTCGAGACGGGCGAGAAGACCAAGGTCACCGACGACGTGGTCGAGCCGATCTACGGCAAAGTCTATCTGCCGCGGAAGTTCAAGATGGGCATCGCCCTTCCGGACGACAACTGCATTGACATTTACACGCACGACTTGGGGCTGTTGGCCATTATTCGGGACGGCCAAATCGTCGGCTACAACATGCTGGTGGGCGGCGGCCAGGGCGTGACCCCCGCCATCAAAAAAACATACCCGGCGCTCGCGCATCGCATGGCCTTCGTCCGCCCCGCCCAGGTCATCGAAGTCGCCGAGGCGGTCGTTAAAGTGCAGCGCGACTTCGGCAACCGCGAGGACCGCAAGCAGGCTCGCCTCAAGTATTTGATCGCCGATTGGGGGCTGTCGGCCTTCAAGGCGAAAGTGGAGGAATATGTCGGCTACCCGCTGACGGCATGTGAGCCGGACGATGTCACCGACGTCGACCACCACATGGGCTGGCGCGAGCAGGGCGATGGCAAGTGGTGCTACGGGCTCTGCGTTGCCAGCGGACGGATTCTCGACAACGACGAAATGCAACTGAAGTCCGCTCTGCGGGCGATCTGCCGCGAGCTCAAGCCGGGCATCCGACTCACCGCGCAACAAAGCATTCTGTTCGCCGACATCGCGGAGGCCGACCGATCGCGGCTCGAGGAGCTATTGCGGACTCACCACGTCCCGCTCTCCGAGCAGGCGTTGCCCGTGCGGTTGCTGTCACTGGCTTGCGTCGCCTGGCCCACCTGCGGGCTGTCCATCACCGAAAGCGAGCGGGCGATGCCCGGCGTGCTCACGGAACTGGAAGAAGAGCTGACGCGTCAGGGGCTGGAGGACGAGCAGATCACGGTTCGCATGACCGGCTGCCCCAACGGCTGCGCTCGCCCCTACAACTGCGACATCGGCTTGGTGGGCAAAGCGAAGGAAAAATACACGCTCTATGTTGGCGGCCGCACTGCGGGCGACCGACTGAGCTACATTCTCAAGGACCTCGTGCCGCGAGACGAGCTCATCGCAACGCTCGCTCCCGTCCTGGCTCGGTTCAAGTCGGAACGCAGCGACGGCGAGTCGTTCGGCGACTATTGTCATCGGGTCGGCGCCGAGGCGTTGCAGGCGCTTTGCTGCGGTTAAAGCCCGGTTTTCAACTGCCTCCTGCAACCGGCCTCCATCGCAGGCGACCCTTGTGAGGCCCGGACCGGCCAGGATACCTCGCTCAACGGTCTCTTGATCCCACCAACTTCGGAATCCGATGACTGCGACGATTCTCGACGGAAAGGCAACCGCCGAAACAATCCGCCAGGAGCTTGCCGTGGAGGTGGCGCGGTGGCGCGACGCCGGCGGCGCCATCCCCTGCCTCGCCGCCGTGCTTGTGGGCGACGACCCGGCAAGCCAAGTTTACGTTCGCAACAAACAACGCGCGTGCGAACGAGTCGGCATGGTCAGCCAGCTGCATCGCATGGCCACCGATACCACTCAACAGGAACTGCTCGAGCTGATTGATCGGCTGAATCGCGACCGGGACGTGCACGGCATTCTTGTCCAGCTACCGCTGCCCCGGTCGCTCGATGAGCAACAGCTGCTGGACGCGATCCACCCGCTCAAAGATGTCGACGCATTCCACCCGGAGAACGTCGGGCTGATCTCGCAGGGTCGGCCCAGGTATCTGCCCTGCACTCCGCACGGTGTGCTGCAGGTGCTGCATCGCGGAGGCGTGACGGTCGCGGGTCGCGAGGTCGTCGTCGTGGGCCGCAGCGAGATCGTCGGCAAACCGCTCGCGATGCTACTGGCCCAGAAGAACGGCCCGCTCGGCCCGGAGATGGCCAACGCGACGGTGACCATCTGCCATAGCCGCACCAAGGACTTGGCCGCCGTGACTCGCCGCGCCGAGGTGCTGATCGCGGCCGTCGGGGTGCCGCAGATGATTCAAGCCGACATGGTGGCCCCCGGCGCCGCCGTGGTCGACGTGGGAATCAATCGCACGGATCAGGGACTGGTCGGCGACGTCGACTTCGACGCCGTCAAGGAGGTCGCGGGCCACATCACCCCCGTCCCGGGCGGAGTCGGCCCGCTGACGGTCACCATGCTGCTCCACAACACGCTGACCGCCGCCAAACGTACGCGCGAAACTGCCGGCTAAGCGAATCGGCGCCCAAGCGGGCTGCGACGGCCCAATCGCTCAACAGCCGCGCCGTGATTTCTCCCGAGCGACCGCCGCACATCGAGTTGCGGGAAATTCTGTACAATGCGCGAGTAGGCGGCCGAAAGATTCTCTCACGCGCAACCGGGCTGGAGTCCTGATGAAAGACACGTTGGCAGTCGTACTTGCGGGCGGACGAGGAACGCGGTTGGAGCCGCTCACACGCGACCGCGCGAAACCGGCGGTGCCCTTTGGCGGCGGCTATCGCATCGTCGACTTCGCGCTGTCCAATTGCCTGAACAGCGGCATTCGGAAAATGCTGGTGCTGACCCAGTACAAGGCGATGAGCCTCGATCGCCACATCAACCTGGGCTGGCGTCATTTCTTCTGCCGGGAGCTCGGCGAGTTTATCGACGTTGTGCCGCCGCAACAGCGAATTGACGAGCACTGGTACCAAGGCACCGCGGACGCCGTTTATCAGAACATCTATACGATGGAGAAGGAGCACCCGCAGTATGTGGTGATCCTGGCCGGCGACCACATCTATAAAATGAACTACCGGGCGATGGTCGAGGCGCATCAAGCGCGCAACGCCGACCTCACGATCGGCGCCCTGCGAGTGACCCCGGAAGAGGCCACTCAATTCGGCGTGATGCAGGTCGACAACGAAAACCGCATCGTGGGTTTCGAGGAGAAGCCGGCCGAGCCGAAAACAATTCCCGGCGACCCCAATCACTGCCTGGCGTCGATGGGCATCTACGTCTTCACCGCTCGGTTCCTGTTCGAACAGCTTTGCCGCGACGCGACCGAGCCCGACAGCGCGCACGACTTTGGCCGCAACATCATCCCCAGCATCATCCATTCGCACCGCGTGTTCGCCTTCCCGTTCCGCGACGAGAACCGCAAGCGGGACGCGTATTGGCGAGACGTCGGGACGCTCGACGCGTACTACGAGGCCAACATGGATCTGATTCAAATCGATCCGTTGTTGAACATGTACGACGAGGAATGGCCCATCCGCACGTACCAACCGATCCTGCCGCCTCCGAAGTTTGTCTTCGGCAGCGACGGCCGCAACGACGGCCGCACGGGACACGGGCTCGACAGCATCGTCTGCCAAGGCTCGATTGTCTCCGGAGGCGAGGTGCAGCGATCACTGCTGAGCCCGCGCTGCCGCATCAACAGTTTCGCGACCGTGGAGGATTCAATTCTCTTCGAGGGCGTCGACGTGGGCCGGCACGCCAAGATTCGCCGCGCCATTATCGACAAGGGCGTGCGAATCCCGCCCAACATCCGGATCGGATACGACCTCGAGGAAGATCTTGCGAGAAATTTCACGGTGACCGAGGGCGGCATCGTGGTCATTGCCAAGTCCGACGGCATCGAGGAACGACTCAGCGCGGAAGTCGCCTGATCCCACACACCGGCACACCGCCGGCACACCGCCGCTCGGCCGAGCAAGATTGCGAACAAGGACGCACCAATGATCGAGTCCACCTGGGAACGCTACCGCGACCATTTGCGCGACATCGCCAAGCTCGTCGCGGCCGAGGCCCTGCTGGAGTGGGACGCGAGAACCAAAATGCCCGCCCGCAATGGCGAGTATCGCGGCGAGCAAGCTGGCCTGCTCGCGGGCATCATTCATCAACGGCGCACGGCGCCCGAGGTGGGCGAGTGGCTCGACGAACTGCGAGACGCGGAGATCGAGGACGATGCGCTGCGGGCGATGGTGGGAGAGCTTGATCGCCGCTTTCGCAAAGACTCGCGGGTGCCCGGCGCACTGGTTGCCGAAACCACGCGAGTCACTTCGGTCGGACAGCACGCCTGGGTCGAGGCCCGCCGCAACGACGACTTCGCCGCGTTTCAACCGCACTTGGAAAACATCATTCGGCTGAAACGCGAATACGCCGAGGCGGTCGGCTACGAACAGAACATTTACGACGCGCTGCTGGACGACTACGAACCACGGCAATCCACCGCCGTGGTCGCCGAGGCGCTCGCCGGCCTCCGTGCGGCACTGGTGCCGCTGGTCAGCGCAATCACCGAATGCGACCGGACGCCGGATCGCTCGATTCTGACACGACACTACCCCGAGGCCGGACAGCGCGAACTGGGGCGAGCCGCGGCCGCCGCCATCGGCTTTGACTTCGACCGCGGGCGACTCGACGAGACACACCACCCGTTTTGCACCACGATCGGGCCGCACGATGTCCGGCTGACGACGCGGTACGACGAGCAGTTTTTGCCGAGCTCACTGTTCGGGACCCTGCACGAAGCCGGACATGGCATCTACGAACAGGGCCTGCCGGCCGAGTGGTTCGGCCTGCCGCTGGGCAGCTACGCCTCGCTCGGTGTCCACGAGTCCCAGTCGCGGCTCTGGGAGAACCTCGTTGGACGCAGTCGCGCCTTCTGGGAGCACTTTTACTCGCTGGCCCAAAACACGTTCCCCCAAGCGCTCGGCGACGTTTCCCTGGATGCGTTTCACTTTGCCATCAACGACGTGAAACCGTCGCTGATCCGCGTCGAGGCGGACGAGGTCACCTACAACCTGCACATTATCATCCGCTTCGAACTCGAACAGGCCTTGCTCTGTGGCGACTTGGCCGTGGCCGATGCGCCGGGCGCGTGGCGTGACAAGTACGAGTCCTACTTGGGCATCACTCCGCCCAACGACGCCGTCGGCGTGCTGCAGGACGTCCACTGGAGCGCTGGCCTGATCGGCTACTTCCCCACTTATTCGCTGGGCAATCTCTACAGCGCCCAGCTGTTTGCCGCCGCCGAACGCTCACTCGGCAACCTCGCCGACATGTTCCGCGCGGGAGAATTCACGCCGCTGCGAGAATGGCTGCAAGAGCAGATCTACCGCCACGGACAGCGATACCCCGCCGCTCAGCTCGTGGAGCAGGCATGCGGCGAGCCGCTATCGCACCACGCCCTGATTGCCTATCTACGAAACCGCTTCAGTGCGTTGGGGTTCGACCTTCCACCCGAGTAGCCCTGAGTGCCGGCGGTGCGTCAGCCGAGTCACGCATCGCGCGTAGCATGGGCGTCCTCGCGCGTCCTAGCCCGTGCAGAATCGCGCAACCCCTTCGCTCCGGCCAAAGCACGCCTCGCGCGTAGCATGGGCGCCCTCGCCCGTGCGGCACTGCGCAACCCCTTCGCGCCGGCCGAAGCACGCTTCGCGCGTAGCATGGACACCCTCGCCCGTGCGGCACTGCGCCGGCCATGCAATCTCCCGCCGTGAGCGTAGACGATCGTTGCGGTTGCTCGCCGCGCACGGGCGAGGGCGCCCATGCTACGAATGATCGTTGCAGCAATCGTACGACGGACTTCCAGTCCGTCGTTGCGACCAGAAGACTCTCGACGGACTGGAAGTCCGTCGTACGTAGTATCGGCGTCCTGGCGAGGGCACCCATGCTACGGACGATCGTTGCGGCACCGTTGCGCCACAGTCGCTTCGCGACTATTGAATGGAAATGCGGTTGGGGCGTTCGAGGCTGCGTTCAATCTCCAGTGATCGAGGGTCGGACATCCAGTTGTCCTCCCCCGCCAGCAGACGTCGCCACCACGGCGCCGGGCCATCCTTCGTTCGAACACTGCGGCAGCCACTGCCGAGGAGGCAGCAGGCCAGCAACACGGCAATCCACCAACGAGTTAGCTTAGAGGTGGACATTGGCGCACCTGAGGTCGGAATTACGAGAAGTCACATTGGCGCGGACCATCGCAGAATTCCGCTTGGCTGGCTAGATCTCTTTTCGACATCTTTTATCGATGAAACGGCCTGAATTCGTGACTTCCTGCCACCAAACACCACTTGCACAAAGCCCCCTTCCCTCGCTAAACTGTGCGTTTGGTTTTTGCGCACGTGAAGTCGGAGTAGACTGTGGGAACGAAGAAGACAGGAAAAGGACGTCGAAAGATTGGCCGTAAAAAGCGTCGTATGCGTGCGAAGATTCGCCACCGCAAACGCTAACGCTCAGCGCCTCTCCTATATCCTGTTTTCCAACTGGACTTGGGAACGGCCGGAGTCGGCCTCGGCTCCATGGCCCGCTGAAGCGGTGCCCCAGCCTTACTTTCCCAATCATCCCGGGCAAAAGCCTTCCGAGGCCCGGCCCCGGGATCTCCCATTACACGTGTGGCTTTTGGCCGCATTTTCAAACAGCTAACAGCCCGTTGAAAAACCCCGCCGGCAATCGAAACGATTGCTGGACCAGGTGTTTGCCAACGGCCTCCTAGAACGGAATTCCGATGTACGCCATCATTGCCGAGAGTGGCCGCCAATTTCGCGTTGAAGAAGGTCAGGAACTGCAGATCGACTATCGCGAGGTGAAGGCTGGCGACACGATCGCGTTTGACGAGGTGCTCGCTGTTTCCGGCGATGGCGAAACTCGCATCGGCACGCCCAAAGTCGAAGGCGCCAAGGTAGAGGCCGTGGTGGTCGGCACGAGCCAGGGACCCAAGCTCGTCGTGCAGAAGTTTCGTCGCCGCAAGAACTCGCGACGTCGCACCGGCCACCGCCAGGTCTACACCACCGTCCGCATCACCGGCATCACCGGCTAAGTTGACGATGTTGCCGCTCGCGTCAAACATTGCCGGCAACATCCACGACACCGAGCACCTCGAACGGGTCCGTCGCTCCCTGCGATTGGACCCGCATCCGTTGCGTCGCTGCGTGCACGCCCTCATGCAGGAAGGTCGGTCTGACGTCGAGGCGATGCAACGCCTCCCCGAGACTTGCCGCGAGCCGTTTGCCGCGCAGGTCGCCCTCCACCCGCTCACGCTGGTTCAAACGCAAGGCTCGACGCTCGACGGATCCCACAAGCGGCTGTACTCCACAGCGGCTGGCGACCGCTTGGAAAGCGTGCTCCTGGACACTCCCACCGGCCGCACGTCGCTCTGCATCTCCAGTCAGGTTGGCTGCCGCGCCGGTTGCCGCTTCTGCGCGACGGCCACCATGCCGGCGGTCACCAACCTCAGCACGGGCGAGATTCTCGACCAGTTGGTTCAGGCGAACCAGCACTTGCGACCGCTCGGGCGTCGCGTGCGCAATATCGTCTTCATGGGCATGGGAGAGCCGTTGCACAACGAGGCGGCAGTCGCGGAAGCCATTGAGGCAATTACGGCGCATGATCGATTCAATTTTTCGCCGCAGAAGATCGTGCTGTCCACCGTCGGTGTCCCTGAGGGCATGCGGCGAATAGCCGAGCGATTTCCCCGCTTGAGGATCGCTCTCAGCCTCCACCACGCTGATCAACTAGAGCGAGAGCAGCTCATCCCGCTGGCAAGGCGGCACAGCCTGGAGCAGTTGCGAGCGGCCGTACAGGACGTCGTTACGATCCAAAATCAGCACGTGATGATCCAGTATCTGCTGCTCCACGGCGTCACCGACCGCGAGCAGGACTGCGATGCGCTGCTGAGCTGGCTCGACGGGCTTCAGTGCTACGTCAATCTGATTCCGTACAACCCGATCAACGACGGCAGATTTTCCACCACGCCGCGAGATCACCGCGAACGATTTGCCGAACGGCTGCGGGCGGCGGGTTACATGACCTACATTCGCTACTCGCAAGGCGCCGACATCGACGCAGCGTGCGGTCAGCTGGCCACCAAGGCGCCG
This sequence comes from Planctomycetales bacterium, assembly GCA_020426845.1. Taxonomy (GTDB): domain Bacteria; phylum Planctomycetota; class Planctomycetia; order Pirellulales; family Pirellulaceae; genus JAGQPF01. Next base: position 20,469 of record JAGQPF010000315.1, on the reverse strand, counting down.
TAAACGGCGCTCACTGAGCGGCCTGAGAGCCGCCGCCGGCGAATTGTATCGCGGAGCGACTGACACTAAACTGTCGGGCACCTTCCTTTGTTCCGCCTGCACCATCCAACCCAACAAAGATTCAGCCATGAACCGACTCGCTTTGACCGCTTCCTTGTGCATGGTGGCCGCGATTGCGACGGCCGGCCTTGCCGAGCAAGTCGACGTGGACAAGCTTGCGGCGCCGTTGCGTGCCGTGGGGCCGCAGAACCAGGGGCAGGCCGAGGCGGCAGAGGCTTGGCGCGAACTCGCCTGGGCCGAGGTCGAGCAGTTGCCGGCTATTCTGGCGGCCATGGACGGCGCGAATCCACTGGCGATCAATTGGCTGCGGGCGGCCGCCGACGCAGTCGCAGCTCGCGCTGTGCAGGCAGGACAACCGTTGCCCCTGGAGCAGCTCGAAACGTTTCTGCAAAACACCAAGCACCAGCCCGAGGCGAGAGTCACGGCTTATGAATGGATCGCGCGGCTGGACGATGACGCCGAGAGTCGCCTCATTCCCCAAAAACTGAACGACCCCAGCATGGAGCTGCGGCACCGCGCCGTGGCGATGGCGACGGCCAAAGGCGAAGCGGCGCTGAAGGCCGAGCAGAAGGCCGACGCCGTCGAGCTGTTTGCCGAGGCGTTTGAAGCCTCCCGCGATCTTGAGCAGGCCAAGAAACTTGCCAAACATCTGGAGGACCTTGGCGAGAAGCGCAGCCTCGCCGATCACTTCGGGTTTGTCATGCAGTGGAAGCTGGTGGCGCCGTTCGACAACGTCGACAAGAAGGGCTTCGATGTCCCGTACGGCCCCGAATCGGATCTGGCCGCCGCCACCTACGCCGGCAAGGAAGGCGAAGTGAAGTGGATCGAGCACACGACGGAGGACTCGCTCGGCCTGGTCGATTTAAATGAGGCGCTCGCTCGACATAAGGGCGCAATCTGCTACGCGTTGGCCGAGTTCCATTCGCAACAGGATCGCGATTGCGAGATCCGCATCGGCTGCATCAATGCCAACAAAGTTTGGCTCAACGGTGAGTTGTTGATTTCCAATCACGTCTACCACGCTGGCCGCGGCATGGACCAATATCGCGGCGTCGGCCAGCTGAAGGCGGGCGTCAATCGGATTCTCGTGAAGGTCGCGCAAAATGAACAGACCGAGCAATGGGCTCAGGACTGGCAGTTCCAGCTGCGTGTCTGCGACTCGCTCGGCACGGCGATTCCCAATAGCGCGACGAACAACGCAAAGTAACAAGACCATCACCGCCGCGGCACTCCCCTCACTCACACCACACTCGACCGCCATGCATACCACTCAAACCGGCTCACGAAAGCTGCTCCTGATCCTGGCCCTCGTGAGCATCACCGCGTCGGCGAGCGCCGACTGGTGGCAGTTTCGCAAAGACGGCCGAGCCGCCACGGAAGGCAAGCCCCCGCGATCCTGGAATCTCGAGGACGGCAAGTGGGAGAACGTCGCGTGGCGCTCGGAAGTGCCTGGCAAGGCGGCCTCGAGCCCGATTGTTGTCGGCGACCAGATCGTGGTGACCTCCAGCGCAGGCATCGATCAGGAACGGATCTATGTCATTTCCTACGATCTCAATTCCGGCAAGGAGCGTTGGCGGCGCGAGTTTTGGGCGACGGGCCGAACCCGTGTGCACCCGACCAGCGCCAATGCGGCGCCCACTCCGGCCAGCGACGGCGAGCGGATCTTTGCCTTCTACTCGTCCAACGATCTCGTCTGCCTCGATCTGCAAGGCAACTTGCTCTGGTATCGCGGGCTCGCTCAAGAGAACCCCAAGGCCGGCAATGACATTGGCATGTCATCATCGCCGTTCGTGATCGGGGACACCGTCGTTGTTCAGATCGAGAACCAAGGCGACTCGTTCGCGGCCGGATTCGACGCGAAAACCGGCGCCACGCGCTGGCGTCACAAGCGACTGGCCGAGGCGAACTGGAGCTCGCCGGTGGGCGCCTTGTTCGGCGAAGACCAGCGACCGCTCGTCTTCCTGCAGTCGGGCGACGGCGTCACGGCGCACGACGCCAAAACCGGCGAGCAAGTCTGGCGTTTCGAGGCCCAGTGCGACACAATCAGCTCGCCCTTGGTCGCCGGCGACATGGTGTTCATCTCCTCCAACGGACTCACCGCGTTGAAGTCCTCGGGATCCGCGACGCCCGAGGTGGCTTGGAGTTCGGCGCAAATGGCCCCGGCCTCAACCAGCCCCGTGCTCTATCAAGGCCGCATCTACACCACCAATCGCAGCGGCGTGCTGGCCTGTGCCGATGCCGCGTCGGGTGAGCAAGCGTGGGAGAAAAAGCTGCGCCTTTCCGGCCGCTTCTGGGCCACGCATGCGGCCGCCGACGGCCACCTGTTTTGCTTCAACTCCGATGGCAAGGCCATGGTCGTGCGGCTCGGCGACAAAGAGGGCGAGGTCGTCTTTGAGACCACGTTTGCCGACGGAATTCAAGCCTCGCCCGCGATCGTGGGCGACGCAATCATTGTCCGCACCGCGAAGCACCTGTGGAAAATCTCGCAGTAATGACCATCGCACAAGCCGCGTAGGGACGTGAAACCAGAGATGCAGCGTTATTCTGTCCGTCCCCTGACGCAACCACTCCGCGGCTCCATTCGGCCGCCCGGCTCCAAGAGCATCACCAACCGGGCGTGCATCTGCGCAGCCCTGGCCGACGGCACGACAACGCTGACCGGCGCGCTCGACAGCGAGGACACGCAAGTAATGTTCTCCGCCCTGCGCACGCTGGGGCTGTCGATTCAAGCCGAGGGAGACTGCTGGCAAATCCAGGGCGGCGCCGGCGCCATGCCCGTCCGCGAGGCGCAATTGAACTGCGCCAACAGCGGCACGAGCATTCGCTTTCTGACCGCCGCACTGGCCGTCGTGGGTGGCAACTATCACTTGGACGGCATCGAGCGAATGCGAGAACGCCCGATCGCCGACCTCACCGCTGCCCTTCGCGCACTCGGCGCCAATGCCGTGCCCGCCGCTAACGGCTGCCCGCCGGTCAAACTCAGCGGCCTGGGCGCCAAAGGCGGCGAGACGTCCGTCGCCGGCGACATCTCCAGTCAATTCCTGAGCGGCCTGCTGATGGCCGCGCCCGCGGCACGCCATCCGGTAACGATTCGCGTCGACGGGCAGCTGGTCTCGGCGCCCTATGTGCAAATGACCATCGAGGTCATGAAGTCGTTTGGCGCCCGGGTGTCGGTCGATGATCAGTTCCGACAATTTCGTATCTCGCCGCAAACCTATCGCGCCTGCCGCTACGCGATCGAGCCCGACGCGTCGGCGGCAAGCTACTTCTGGGCCGCCGCGGCGATCACCGGCGGAGAAGTCACCGTCGAAGGACTCGGCTTTGACGCCTTGCAAGGCGACGTGGACTTCTGCCGCGTGCTGCAGCAGATGGGCTGCGAAGTCGAGCAGCGTGATGACGGCGCCGCTGCGGCACTCACCGTGCGCGGCGGCCCCTTGCGCGGCGTCGATGTGGATATGAACCACATCAGTGACACCGTCCAGACACTCGCAGCCGTGGCTCTGCACGCCCAAGGCCCCACCCGAGTCCGCGGGGTCGCTCACAATCGCCACAAGGAAACCGACCGCATCGCCGACTTGGCGCGCGAGCTGAGGCGTTTCGGAGCGGAGGTGGCGGAGCACGACGACGGACTTACGATCACGCCGCCCGCCAAACTTACGGGCGCCGAAGTCGAGACCTACAACGATCACCGCATGGCGATGAGCCTCGCGCTGGTCGGGCTGACGACGCCGGGCGTCACCATTCTCAATCCCGCCTGCACCGGCAAAACCTATCCCGGCTACTGGGATGACCTCGAGCGTCTGACGGCGTCCGCTTGGTGAGCCGGCTCTGCTTGTCGTGGTGCAGGCTGCCAGACCGCATGTCGTGGTGCAGGCTGCCAGCCTGCAACCTGCGGCCATAACAACACTTCACACGGCAAATGGGCAGAGAAGCCGCCCAGACGTCACAACTAACCAGTCCTCGCAGCGCGGACTGAATTTGTCTTCCCGATGCCGAATTGCGGCTCAAGTCCCATTCAAGGCGGCCCGATAATCCCGCACATGTTCCACGCCCTGCGCCCCTTCAGTGCGCACCAGGCAACCCTTCGCGACTCGTTAAGGTTGGTGATCGCTCCGTGATCCCAGCCGCGTAGCGTTGCCCCGGGCAGTTTCGATTGGTGTATTTCGGCAGCCTTCCTACATCCCACCATCCCTAGCGGGTTACGTTATGGGCAAAAGTCGCAAACAGGTCATCGCCGCGTTGAAGCAGACACTGATCGAACGGCGCAACACCATTCGCAGGGCCTTGGCCGGAGATATCAACGCGCTGCGTGAGCTGCGTGAGATGTCGGGCGATGCCGCCGACTTTGCCTCGGAGTCGAGCTCCACCGAGTTGAACTCGCAGCTGGCGGAAGTGGAGAGCCGCGAGCTCCAGCAGATCGACAACGCGCTGGCTCAAATGGAGGCTGGCACGTACGGCATCTGCGAAATCACGGGCAAGGAGATTCCGATCGCCCGACTCGAAGCATTGCCTTACGTGACCACGACGATCGAAGCACAGCGGATGATTGAAGAGAACGGCGGCCGAGCCAACTTCACGCCCGACTGGAGCCGCATGATTGACTCGCCAGGTGACGACACCAACATCTCGATCAACGACATCGAGTACCTGTAACGGCACAGCTTCCCTGTAACGGCACAGCTTCCCTGTAACGGCACAGCCTTCCTGAAACGGCACTGCCTTCCTGAAACGGCACTGCCTTCCTGAAACGGCACTGCCTTTGCGCCGCAGCCAGTTGCTGTGGCGACATCCCTTACAGCAATGGCTCGCCGCGGTACGCCTGGTCGAGCACCTGCATCGTATGCATGACGATCGGGCCGTCCGCTCCCAGGTGCATCTGCAGTTGCGTCATGCAGCCGATGTTGCCGGTCGCCACGACGTCCGCCTTCAGGTCGCGGATCACGGCCGCCTTCCGCGCTCCCAACGCGGCGGCCGTCTCCGGCTGCTCGACGTTGTACGTGCCGGCCGAACCGCAACACAGCTCATCGGGGATCTCCAGCAGCTCCAGTCCGTCGACTTGACGCAGTAACTGCCTTGGTTGCTGCCGCACGGATTGTGCATGGGCCAAATGACAGGCATCGTGGTAGGCGACTTTCGCAGAGCGTGGCAAAGCCAGCGGCTCCAGCCCAAGTTCCGCGAGGAATTGTGAGACGTCGCGAACCTTCGCCGCCATCGCCTTGGCGCGCTCCTCGTGTTCCGAGCCTCGCAGCCAAAGCGGGTACTCATGGAGACCCGACCCGCAGCCGGCGGCATTGGTCAGCACGGCGTCCACATCGTCGGGGAAGGCCGTCAGATTTTGAATCGCCATCCGCTGCGCGAGCGACTGAGCTCCCGTGTGTGCCGCCAACGCGCCGCAACACCCCTGGGCGGAAGGCACGATCACCTCGACTCCGTTGCGAGCCAGCACGCGCAAGGTTGCGGCGTTGATCTCCGGCGCCAGCACTTGCTGTGCGCACGTGGCCAGCAAAGCGACCCGCGCCCGGCGCGGCCCCTCCGCAGGTGTCAACTCGGGAAGCACCGCGCGTGGCGGCAGCTTCGCGGGCAGCAGCGAGAGCATCGCCCGCATCCGCCGTGGAAACATGCCGGCCAGCGGCCGAGCCCAGCGGCCCATCGTTGCCGCCCAACGAAATCTCGCCGGGTAGGGCAACGTCGACAACATCATCCACCGCAACAGTCGATCGCCCCAGGTACGCCTCCTCACCGTCTCCGCGCGCCCCCGATAAGCCGTAATCAGCTGGCCGTACTCCACGCCCGACGGACAGGCCGTTTCACAGGCGACGCAGCCGAGGCAACGGTCGACAAACGTCGTCGCCTCCTGCAAGTCCACCCTGCCCTCGAGCACCTCCTTCATCAAAAAGATGCGGCCCCGCGGCGAGTCCATCTCCTCGCCCATCACTTCATACGTCGGACAAACTGGCAAGCAAAAGCCGCAGTGAACGCACTTGTCGACGGCCTCGGCCATCGGCGCGCCTTGAGGCCCAAGTTGGTCAACCGGAATCTGGTGCTGCATGTGGCACGCTCGCCGTTGGTCGGCGGATAGAGAGGGCGCGGAGGTGGGGTGGAGTTTGGGCGGGGCTGATTGCCCCCGATAGACAATCCACTATAAAGGATTCCCTTCGGGCCGGGGCGCCCCATGTCGGAAGCCCCGCCATCCCTCCCTGGCCAGCGTCGACCAATCTCCATCGAACCTCCGCGGCGCCCGCGATAGGCCCTGCCGGACGACCGATTCGCCCACTTTCTCACGAGCTGACTGATGCCGCAACTCAACTGGAATAGCCGTCGACTCACTCATGGCTGGCAGCGGGGTGTAACCGCGTTCTACTACGGGCTCGGCTTGACCGACGAGGACTTCGACCGCCCTCAAATCGGCATCGGCGTGCCGCTGCTCGACGGCAACCTCTGCAACGTCCACGCGTACGAGCTGGCCAAAGTGATTGCCGAGGGCTGCCAAGCCGACGGGCTAATCGGCTTTCCCTTCGGCACCCCCGCGGTCAGCGACAACATCACGCAGGGGCACGAAGGCGGCAACGCCAGCTTGCCCTCGCGCAACATGATTGCCAATGCCGCCGAGTGCGTCGTCAGCGCTCACGGTTACGACGCGTTGGTGGGTCTGCATAACTGCGACAAAAACGGACCCGGCTTCGCCATGGCGCTGGCCCGGCTCAACTATCCGGGGCTGATTGTCAGCGGTGGCAGCATCCACCCGGGCTGTCACAACGGGCAGGACATTTCGATTCTGGATGTCTATGACACACAAGCGGCTGCCGCCGTGGGCGCGACCAGCCAGGAGGAGGCGGACGCGGTGCTCCGCAAGGCCTGTCCCGGCCCCGGCGGGTGCGGCATTGCGGCCTCCTTCAACACTTGGGGCATCGCGCTCGAGGCAGTTGGACTCTCGTTGCCCGGCAGCAGTTCGATGCCGGCGATCGACGATGGAAAGCGAGTGGAATGCCGCCAAGTCGGCGCCGCCGTCCGCAAGCTGCTGGAGCTTGACTTGCGGCCGCGCGACATCGTGACTCGAGCGTCCTTGACCAACGCGGCAGTGGCAATCGCCGCGGCGGGCGGATCGACCAACGGCGTGCTGCATCTGGTGGCTTTGGCGACGGAGGCGGGAGTCGACTTCGGGCTCCGGGACCTGCAAGAGATCTTTCGCCGCACACCGGTGATCTGCAGCTTTGCGCCCCGCGGACGCCGGACGATGGTCGACCTGCACAAGATCGGCGGGACGCCCGTGTTTCTGAAAGTCTTGTTGGACGCTGGCCTGCTCGACGGCTCGTGTGTCACGGTTTCCGGCGCGACGCAGGCGGACAACCTGCGTGACGTGCCGCCGCCTCCGGCTGGCCAGGACCTGATGACGCCGGTCGAGGCGCCGCTGAAGCCCCACGCCGACATGCAAATCTGCTTCGGCAATTTGGCGCCGGACGGCATCGTCTTCAAAGTGTCGAGCATGCAGGACACGGAGTTCACCGGAAACGCGATCTGCTTCGAGTCGGCGAAGGCCGTGGCGGATGCCGTGGAGGCCGGCAAGGTCCAGCCCGGCTCCGTGATTGTGCTGCGCAATCTCGGGCCAGTCGCCTCGGGCATGCCGGAGGTGCTGGTCGCCACCGCCGCCTTGGCGGTTCCGGAGCTGGACGGCAAAGTCGCGTTGGTTTCTGACACACGCGTGTCAGGCGTCTCCCACGGCGCAATCGGCGTGCACTGCGCTCCGGAGGCGATTGTGGGCGGCCCCATTGGCAAGGTTCGCGACGGCGACTCAATCACCTTCAACTTGCTGGCGGGGGAGATTCGCCTGCATGTCGACGACGCCGAGCTCGCAAAGCGTGAAAGCGCGCCACCCGTCGAGACAACTCGCCGCGGCTACCTGCGAGACTTCTCGGCCACCGTAGCCCAGGCCGACCGCGGCTGCGTCAGCCGCTTCCTCGCCGACCCGCACGACATTGGTTCCTACGAGTCTTGATCCTTCTTCCCTGATCCTTCTTCCCTGATCCTTCCTCCCTGATCCTTCCTCCCTGATCCCTCCCTGATCCTTCCTCCCTGATCCTTCCTCCCTGATCCTTCCTCCCGGATCCCTCGTCCCGGATCCCTCGTCCCTGATCCGTGTTTCATCCGTGTTCCATCTGTGGCAACATTCACTCACAGCAAACGACCCGTTGAATCGCCACTTCGCGCCCCACGCCTTTGACCCGAATCGCACTCAGTGGCTCGAATTCGCACACGGCGCCGGCATCCTCCACCACCGAGTCGGAGCAAATGATCTCGCCGGCCTTGGCGTAGTCGCACAATCTCGAGGCCAAGTTCACCGTGCTGCCGATCGCCGTGTACTCCATCCGTTGCGCGGCGCCAATATTGCCCACCACGGCCTCACCGGTGTGGATGCCAATTCCCACCAGGAGCCCGGCAGCGTGGCTTGAAAGCCTCGACTGAATCTCGCAAGCGGTCCTCAATGCTCTTTGCACGTGGTCCGGCTGCTCGGTAGGCGCGTTGAACAGCACCAGGATCGCGTCCCCAATGAATTTGTCAACGGTCCCCTGCTCTGCGAAGGTGCACTCGACCATCACCTCCAGCAGTTGATTGAGTCGCTCGAGCACCGTGTCCGGCGGATGTTGTTCGCTGTACGCAGTGAACCCGCGGATGTCGGCGAACATGACCGTGACGATATGCTTGCTGCCGGTGAGCATGATCTGTTGCAATTCCGGTCGGCGCACCAATTGTTCGACCACGGCGCGAGGCACGTAGCGTCCGAACATGTCAGTGATTCGGCGCCGCGAGCGAACCTCGCTGGCAAAGCGATGGCCCACGCCGGCGGTGGCGGCGGTGAGCATCACCGATGGAGTCCAAACCAAGTCCACGAACCAACAGTTGCGGAACGCAACAATCGCGGCGACGTAGTACAGCGCAAAAATGGCAGCAACCCCGGCCAGCGCAATCCAGATGCGTCTCAGGCTAACGGCAATGGCGGCAAAGACGGAGCCGACCACGGTCAACGAGAACGTGGCCCAGGGCGGGATTTCCCGCAGCGTGCGATCATCGAGCAACGTCTGCACGGCCGCAGCCAGAACCTCATCCTCGCTTGCCTGCTCAAATCGCTGCGGAGCGGAGAAACGTTCGCCAACCGGCACGTAGTCGATCGACAATCCCACCAGCACCACTTTGCCTCGCACCAGCTCCGCATCAAAGTCGCCCTCGACGACGTCGCCGTACTCCAACCGCGGGTAGCTCTTGGTGTCGACGCTATAGTCAATCCAAAAACCTCCGGGAGCAACGGTGACATACGAGCAGTCGAACGGCAGCCACCGCACCGGCGTATCGCCCAGAGCGTACGGTTTTCGCAGCGTCGCAATCGAATCCAGTTCGCCCTCAGCTGTTGTCGCAGCGGCCGTGACCAACGGGGCCATTCCCGGCGCCTGTGCCACCCAGGCGTCGCGAAGCCCTGACAAGGAGAGCTCCGCCTGGATCCGCTCGGTCGTGGCTGCCGCTTGCCCACGATGGCGCCGTGCAATCCACAACGCCGCAGTCTCTTCGAGTGCAAAGAAGTCGCGGTTCACCAACGGATAGATGCGACTGTGCAACATCGGCGCCCGCGGGCTTCGCATGTTGACGGCATTGTGCCGTATGAACGGCATCAGTGGCTCGATCCTCGCCAGGTCCACATCCAAGCCGATCACGAAGTCTCGAGCGAGCCGCCCTTCGGCGCCGGGCATTTCAGCCATCGCATCCAGGTACGGGCGAATCTCCGACTCGAACGCCTCAACGGTTCCGCTAACCAGCACACGATTGTCCATCACGACGGTGGCGCCAGCGTCCAGCAGCTCGCGATAGAGCTTGGCGTCCAACGCGGGCGTTGGTTTGGAGCGGAGCCGAACGGCGCTGGACTGGCCGAAGTTGACGAAAGCGATCTCGGGCTCCGCCGACCTCATTCCCAGACGCGGCCCCCGATCGCTCAACATCCAATCGTCGGACACTCCCACCATGGAGCGAATCAGCAGCGGCGATCCCCGCCAGATTCCCGCAGCGCCCAACAATCCGATCACAAGTCCGATGAATGGGGCAACAGGCAGACGTTTGAGCATCAGGAATCCGCAATGACAATGAGTCAAGATCGTACGCGCGTGTTGATGCTCGTCAGTATATCCACATCGTCTCCGGGGCCACAGCTCGACCGCAGGCTGCTAGCTGCCCTCCATCCTGCGATCGGCGCCCATCTGATAAATTGACGGCACAGGAGGGTGAACTCATGAACAACCAAGCCGCGATCGCCAAGATACTGGGGGCGATTGAACAAACCTCAAAAACCGTCGCCTTTTGCACAGCGGGCGTGCTGGACCTGAGTGAAACGGCTTTCGACATTCAGGGAATGGGGGCGGTCAAATTGCCGCTACGCCCTAAAGATGTTCGAGAGCTGCTTGGTGCCGCCGAGCGAGCGCCCTACGGCAAGGGGACCCAAACGCTTGTCGACACGTCCGTGCGAGATTCGTTGGAGGTGGACGGCGGCAGAATCACGCTGCCCCAGTCATGGACCGACGCCATTCACTCTGCCGCGGCGGCGGCCGCAGCGAGTTTGGGCATGCCCGCACACCGGATCCAGGCGACCCTCTACAAGCTGCTGATCTATCCGAAGGGCGGCTTCTTTCTGCCGCATCGCGATAGTGAAAAACGCAAGAACATGGTCGGCAGCATGGTCGTGATGCTGCCAAGCGCCTTTGGGGGCGGCGAATTGGTCGTTGAACACAACGATTCGAGCGAGTGCTTTCAGTTCAACCAAGCTGCGCGTGGGGAATCTGCGGAGTATGTCGTCTTCTACGCCGACTGTCTCCACGAAGTGCGTCGAGTGACACGAGGCGTTCGGGTATGCCTGCACTTCAATCTCACGTTGCAACCCGAGCGAACTCGCGCCAAGTCGACCTCCGCTAACCTACCGGATCCGAGCCTCGCCGCTGCCTTGTCCCATTGGGTAAAATCACGCCCCGGCGTGCCTTTGGTGTTTGCGTTGGAACACCTTTACACCGAGCGTGGCTTGAAGCCCGACTTATTGAAGGGCAACGATCGGTTGTCCGCCAAGCATCTGATTGCGGCCGCCAAAGCCGCTGACTGCCGGCTCCAATTCGGGCGGGTGTCGCGGCACCTCCAGCAATTCGCCGACGATGGCAGCTTCCAGCGCGGACGACATTGGCACTACTCCCGTGTCGACCACGACCAGCTGAGTCTCGGCGAAGTTTACGAAGACGAACTGTTTGTCGACCAATGGACAGATGTGCGCGGCAAACGAGTCGTGATGGGGCCGCTGCCGCTCGACGCTTCGTCGGTGGTCTCCCCTATCCCGATCGAGAAGTGGAAGCCCACGCGGCAGGACTTCGAAGGTTACACAGGCAATGCGGGCAATACGCTCGATCGCTGGTATCACAAGTCCGCGATTGTTGTCTGGGCGGCAACGGATCACGATGAAGTATTCGTCAAGGCAGGAATCAGGCCGGCCATCGAAGTCTACTTGCGCCAGATAAAGAGCCTTGAGACGCTTCGCGGCGGCAAACTGGAACGGGCGCAGCAGGAGCTCAAGTCGCTCGCACGCGCGATTGTCAACGCTTGGCCAGAGCGGCACCCCTATCGACGATTCGCAAAGCAAAATGAAGGTGACGCCCAATTGCTCCAGGTAGCTGAAACGATCCCCGGCATGAACGACCCGGAACTGCTGAGCGACTTCCTGCGGGCGATTTCCGAGCGAGATAGCGAGTTCCCCATAGACAAACTCGTTGCGAACGCTCTGCGCTTCCTTGACAAGGACGCCGCTTTCGCGGCTTTGCTCGACTATCTCAACGCGGGCATTCCTCCTCGGGGCGCCAATCGGCTTGCCGAACCTCTCCCAGCGAGGGACGCGACTTGGCTGATCAAGTTGGCATCGAGCCGCAAGCAGGGCGGGCTGACGCGCGAACAGTTGACGGAATTATGCCGCTCCGCAACGCGTCGATTTTGCGATGGCGCGAGGCGCCACCGCCAGGTCAGCTATCATGACCAGTCAAAGCTGCCTCAAGTCTTGACGGACATGCTGAAAGCGGCGCTTGCCGCAGAGGACACCCAATCTTTTCAGTCATTGCTCAGCATCAGGCGGGAGTTGCCGGACACATTCAACCTGCGGGACTACGATGTCCCAACGTGCTGCGACTTGGTGGAGTGGGCCGACCGTCGCGTGGACAAGCGCCCTCCTGAGCTCGACGCGTGGCTAGCCGAGGTCCGCCAATCGCTGCAGGAAGCGACGACACATCGCCCGGAGCCCCCCGGTGATTTCACGCGTCCCAATACGATCCGCTGCTGGTGTGCGTCATGCAGGCAACTTGCAGAATTCCTCGGGGACCCCGCGGCCGAATCGGGGAGCATTCGATCGAGGAAGGACGAACTCCTGCACGTTGAGCACCAGATCCGCGAACTTCGCCTTGATGTCGAATCGGAACTGAATCGCAACACTCGTCCGTTCGCGCTCACACTGAAAAAGACCACCGCGTCTCATCTGCGAGCCGTCGAGCAATACGTCGCCGACCTCAAGCGGCTCAGCAAACTTCCGACGGAGTAGGTCCGACGCGAACTCGGCGTTTCACCTGTAGCTCAACCCCTCGTCCTGGAACGCTCGCTTAAGTGAGTGGAGTGTTGGATACTCCGTCACGATTCTGCTGGCGACCTTGTCAGCAAGGCGTTCCCCCTCGACGCCACCGACCGCTTCGCGGAGCTCAGCGAGCAATTTCGCAGCTTCGGCATAGTTGGCCCTCCTCCGGGTTTGGACCAGCCGCTCCACTTTCGCGATCGCCGCCATCGGGTCCTCACGAAGTATTGCCAGACGTTTTGTGCGTTTCCGTTGCTCGCTGGCGAGCTCCCGCTTCTCTCTTTGGTCCTCTTTGACAGAGGCTAAATCGTAAATTTCTTCAAGCGTTCGAGAGCCAGGCGTCGCTGGCCAAACGGACTTGCCGGCTTGGTTTCGCATGGCAGCCAGCGACTCGGCTCGCACTGCGGCGGGATCCTCCTGAAGCACACGCCGCAGGAGCGATCGCAGCATCTCGGAAGATTGTTGTTCCAGCCAATCGTCGACACTGAGCTCATTCACCACCGATTGGCGCGGCAGCTTTGCGGATTTTTCACTGATGGCTTCGAGCAAGTCTTGATCCATCTCATAGAAGCTGGCGAGTTTGGAAAGCGAGGGAGACAGCTTATTGAGTCCCGCCGGCACCGGCGGCTCAAGGGCATCGCCATCCCAAGCGCATGCCAACCAGCCGAGATAGAGAGGCCGGGTGTCGCCGGCGATGAGTGCTTCGCGAATTTTAGGCAGCTGCGCCACCAATCCATCGAACTCGACATATCCCCAGGCGAATTCGTCTCCATCGGACTCCGGCTGGATCGACAGCACGCCGCCTTTTCCTCGCTTGTCTTTTTTCCACACGAACTCGTTCTCCACCGCAAAGGCCTTGAACTCTTTCGCACTCACGGGAAGGCCCATCGGCAACCGGAACATTAGCTTGCGCACGCCAAAGTTCGCGTAATGCAGATGCACATCGAAACCGGTCCGCATCATCTCCAGTGAGTCGCCGTGAAAGTCGCCAAAGTGATATTCATTTTGGAATTCCCACCGCGTCAACGCCGCCCGCGTCGACTGCTCCGCCATGAACTCGAACTCATTGTCGTCCAGTGGTTTGTCCACTGCCGCGAAGTAGATGTATTGGTAATTGCTCATGGACGGTCACTCCGTTGTGTCAAGCCTTTGCTTGGCCAAATCGGGCACCTCGCTTCACCCGCGATCGGACGCTGGCAGACGATTCAACCCGATTCGTCTCACTGCCGCTCCGTCGGCCTTCCGCGCGGCGTACGTCCCATTCGAGGAACGGGTTCCTCCCCTTGATTTGGTCAACAGCGACAGTATCTCGCGCCAAGTGGCTGTTGACTAGTTTGCCTCGCCGGACCAAAGAGCTTGAGTTCGCTGCAAATATGACTGCGGAGACGATGCATGCGCGGAACCGCTGTCAAGTCAGCACATGTGCGTCTTTGCCGGCTCTGAGGCTCCAGCAACGCAACACGCTCGCCGCGAGGCCTCTCCTTGACTGAATCCGCTGTAGGAAAAAGCATCCGTTCTTTCGAAAAATGAGTGACATTAGCCTGTCGCCGGCAACCACCTGAAGAGCGACCGCGCGACTGAGTTGGATGAATCCGCTGGCGATTCCGAGGTTCTACGCAAAGCGGAGCAGGGCCGGGAATGACGTCAGTTTCACCAAGGAGCGGAAGATGAGGGCTTACCCCCTGTGTGTCGGGTTGGCAGCTGCAGTGGCGTGCAGCGCGTACTCGCTGGATTTCGCTTCCGCTCAAGGATTCCCGGGCCAAGGCCCCCGAGGTTTTCCCTTGGGACAAACGCTCGATAACGGAATCGTCGGTGGCAATAAAGGCCGGAATTCCGATGACTACGACCAAGGCTATCCACGCACCGAACTCGACTCCCTCCCGTTCACGGGCAGGTACCACAATAGTTGCTACGGACCGATTCTAATCGAAGAAAATCCCGCCGGGATCACGGTCACCGTCAATGGACGAAGCGTGCGAGCCAAGGATGGCGCCGAACTGAGGCAAAGGTACCCGGATGCCTACCGCTTGTATGAACGCACGCTCGGTCGCGAAAAGCTGCTCCTGCTTGGACGTTTTGCCGCGCTGAAGAACAGCTATTCAAATGCAAACCGCGCGCTTGCCGGTGGCGGCATGTCAGGACCGCTCGACTTCAACTCACGACAAGGCCGCAGCGTCTCGCTGATGGAGAATGGCAAGAAGGTTTCAATCACCGAGACCGAGGCCGGGATCGCGGTTTCCGTGGACGGAAAACGCGTGCGAGCGAACAGTCTCAGCCAATTGCGGAAGGGGTTCCCGGAAGCCTTCAGAATGTTCGAGGAGCAATTGGCGGCAGCGGATGGCGGCGACGGTCAACCGGCAGTGAAGTGAATCCAGCTTGAGAAGTCTCTCCGGCAAGATGACGCGAAACGCCGATCTGGCTAACCAGCGTCTTGATACGCCCAAACAGGGCAAGAGAAAGCATCCGACTTTTTGCTGAACGATTTGAGGCTTCGGCAACGCTCACGAATGGCTTTCAAAGACCGGCTTTACGTAAATTCCCCGACAATTACCCAACCACTCACACTCATCCACGGAACAGAGAATGAAGTCTTACTCCCACTATGTTGGCCTGACAATTGCAGTGGCGTGCGGCATCTGCCTGGCGGATTTGGCTTCCGCTCAGGCAGTCCCCGCCCAGCGCAGCGGAGGTTTGGCTGTGACGAAGTCGTTCGGATTCGGGACCGTCAGTGGCGCCACTGGCCAGAATGATGACGACGAGGGCGGCTATTCTCGCTCTGGACCGCAGTCTCAGCAACGAACTAGCTCAAGCGCGTCGGCAAGCCGCAGTGTCTCGTTCAGCAAGGATGGCATGCGGGTTTCCATTGCGGAAAATGCCGCCGGGATTACGGTTTCCGTCAACGGGCACAGCGTGCGAGCAAAGAATGTTGCGGAGCTAGAAAAACGGTTTCCGGATGCGTATCGCCTGTATGAAGAGGGCATGAGCAAAGCAAGAACCTCGGCTCGCGCATCCGCAGGCGGCTCAGCTCGAGCGGGAGGTGGCGGCGGAGCAGGACTGCCGGGGCAGTTCCAGACGCATACATCACAAGACCGCAGCATCTCGGTGATTGAGGATGGCAAGACGGTCTCGATCACCGAGAACGAAAAAGGAATCACCGTTTCCGTGAATGGCAAACGAGTGCGAGCGAAAAACGAGGCCGAACTGAAAAAGAACTTCCCGGATGCCTTCGATCTGTACGAGAAGCACTCGAAGGCGCCAATCACACCCAACGGTCAGCCGGATGCGACGGCTCTCCTTCGAGGGGAACTAGGCAAACTTCGAGACGATGAAGCCAACCCCCAACTGAAGAGTCTCATCGAGACCATGCTGAAAAGCGTCGCCCCGTAGTTGCGGTTGTGCCGCCAAGCCTGCCCAGCGCTGCCAAACCGAATGCGAAGCTGTGGAGACACTTCGGCCTGTCGGCCACCGAGGTCCGCTCTGCCGAATATCGATTGCCCGCCCGGCCAGCAGCGGACCGTGCGGGCCGACCGGGAGCGGCTCGTCGGTGGCCGCAGACTGGGTGCAGACTGGCTGCGGAGGCGCACAGCACGCAATGATCGTGCACCGCTCAAGATTGCCATGGCGGCCTGCTCCGGCAGCTGCAACGCGGCTACTGCTTGTAAATCTTGTGCTGTGGCCGGCCGGAGAGAATCTGCTCTTTTCCCCAGCTTGTCACCGCGCGAAAGGCATCGCTGCGAATGAAATCCGTGAACGCCTGCTCATCCGACCATTCGCTCGTGATCAAGTACGAGGCGCCGTCGCTGACATCCTTCCACAACGTCGAGCTGCTATGGCCTTCGGCGGCGTTCAAGGCGTCGATCACTGCGGCAAACTTCTCCTCAAAATCCTGCTGCTTGCCCTCAATCACGTGATAATTCATGCCAACAGTTATCATGACCCAGTCGCCTCAAGAAGGAATTCACTTGGTGAAAAACGTATCCCGATGATACTGCGTCGCGGAGAACGACACTAGGCGTGGGCGCTCGATTCATCGAAGCAAGCACGGTGGCAGGCATGGACAACGACGGGGCGGACGCCGAATCGAGCGGCATCAGTTTCGAGCGGGATCTGCGCCCAATCGCCGCAGAGGCGGACTGGCGCCGCAGAGGTGGGCTGGCGGGAGTAGCGCTGAATGTGGTCAAGGTTGCACACAGAAATAACAGCCGGCTCGCTGCCCGCCGATGACACGCCCACTTGAGTTGGCTGTGCGATCGTCGTTGGCAACCAAGGACTGTCGGTCATGTGCGCGCCAGTGAGGCTGCGCGCGTGGTCGACACCCCGAGCACGGAGGTCCCCTCAGCTGCTGTTCCCATGGACAGCTGTGGCGTAGATTGATGCGACGGCAATTTGGGACAGCAGGGCGAAAGTCATTGCATACCTTTGACTACGGTCGGCGGTCTCCCGGTCAAGAACGGATTGTGGGGCGCCTTGGTGATTTGGCTTGGACAGGACGGTCGATGATGTGACAATGTCGGTATGCGACGCTTCACTCCCCGGATCACGGTTCGCCATTTGTTTGTGCTTCTGCTCGTAGTGGCGGCATACTTCGGCGCGTGGGAAGCCACTAAACGCGCTGCCACACGAGGCCAAGAATGCCCCTGTCCCTTCGTGTTGCGCGAGCACGTGGTCCCCATGGCGTATTCATGGGAAGAGCCATTGGAGGACTACCCCTCCGTCGCTGTTACTTACCTTCAAGTAGACGTGAGCGGGAAGAAGACTTGGATCGTATCGCCCCCCTCATATTTCGTGACTAGGCATTGGTTTTGGTTCTTTGGCGCCCGACGCATTCTCCATGAAGTGACGAATGCGGAACCGACTGCTCCCTTGCTTTACTCTGCGGACTGACCGCCTTGGCTTGACAAGCAATGAGCCGACCAACTGGGGGCGAGTCTCATCAATTCACCTTTGATGAACTTCCGTCGAGAGGTTCGGAGAGTCTCGTGCCTCGTTTCACATTGAGGGTGATGCATGCAGCCTGGCTTGTCTCAGCTTTATTGCTTGCCCGATATCGCGAGCCCCTTGGAGCATTGCTGGGGGTTCGGACCATGCCATATCAAACCATCAGTTCTCAAGCCGACTGGGACCACGTCATTTCTTCAGATCGTGCCGTGATCTTCGCACACGTATCTTGGTCCTTGGCGTCAGAAGTCGGGAAGCAGAAGTTCAGCCAGCTTGCGCGCAAATGGCGAGCTACGAGAGGCGTTCCTGACGTGTCTTTCTATCTTCTCGACTTGACCGAAGCCCAAGCGTCGCCACCGGAATTCTTTTCTGACTGGATCCAGGCCACCCCAGAGTTGGAGAGGCTAAGACAGACGGGAGCCGGTGAGACGGTTTGGTTGGCAAATGGCTCAATCTCCCTTTTGCAGGCCATATACGACGTAACGGTCGAGAAGTTGGAGCAGCAAACAAGGATGGCCTTGCCGTGAGCAGATTGAGCCCCAAATTCCGCTGTTCTTGCAACGGCAACACCTTCCCAAACACCGCTGCTCACATCCCAACGAAGGACTCGGACCGGATTCCAGCCGTCTTGTGACCCATCAACCCACTGATGAATTGCTCTTGGAACGGACAGATTGGGATTTGCCAGAACGAAGTCCTCGCCATGTCGTCGTATCGCTCATCCAGAATCAGCCAGTCGCGCGCTTCGCCGAAGTCATCACAGATTTAATACTGGGCGTCACACGACGTCAGAACTCTATGCGAAACCCGCGACTGGCGAGTGTAGATGGCACACCGGCGGATGCGGTCTCGGAATCTCTCAATCGCTTCTTCCGAATCGTCCACAGTTGCCTGAAACTCCGCGGCTGCGAGCTGCATGACCTGAAAGCTGCTGCGCGATCGGTCACTTTGCCGGTGTTGGATCCCTGGCTTCCGCCCAGAGATTCAGTTCGCCGTTCTTCATCGTCAATTTGAAGTTTCCAACCAAGCGATGGTCGTCGCCGAACTGGTGACGTTTACGATCGATCAGCTGGTTAACGATCGCCACGACTTCCGCCTGGCCAGCGGTCAAGACCTGGAGCATTTCGAGAAACTGAGTGTCGTTATGGACAGTCTCGTAGACGACAGCGTTCCACACGGTAAAGGCAACCTGCAGGGCTTGATTCATTTCCTGCTCGGTGGTGTCGGGGCCAAGCGGGATTAGCAGGGGTTCCGCAAATTCGAGAAACGTCTCTGAGATCTTCCTCTTCGGGAAGTTGGTCCGTGTTCCAGGCTGTACCATCCTTTGCTCCCTTTGCACTTGTGCCGCCAACAAGTCCCCGAAGTCGTGAGCATGCTCAACGGCAAACCACGCTTGCCAGCTCCGATCAATTTCCGTTCATCTCAACCTCTGACAACAAACGGTCAAGCAAGTCCGCGACGCCAAGTGCGTTGGCCCAGTGATGAAGGTAGCCTTGATCGAGTTGATCGCCCTGCAGTTTGACGACCTGTGTGACGTCATCCCACTGGCGTTGGGAGGCCTCGTTGCCCAGCCGAAACCACTCGAGCTTGAGCAGAATGATGTCTTCCGCTGCCGCCAGACGTACTGATATGGGGTCTGCTGCACCGAGAAGCTCTGCCTTGGCACGGTCGAGCACCGAACGGTCAAACGCGCGATCCTGGCTGACGAAGATGTCGATCTTGAACGAAGTCGCCAGGCAAATGAGGCTAAATGACGATCGACGTTTCACGGCGTCAAGAACTGCCGGCTGGCTGACGTAGTAGTTGTCTTGCAGCGCTTCCATCAGGCTACGCGCAGATGCTTCATTTAACTCCGCAACCACGTCGACGTCGAGCGTGCTGCGCCCCACACCGTGGCTGGAGCTGGCAACCGAACCGCCGATGTAATAGCGGACGCCGAGCCGATCCAGTTCGCGGAGAACTGGACGTAGAGCATCCACCATATCGATTGCATGATCCATCCTCGATCCACCGGGCGCATCCACGTCTTTGGCGAGTTCTTCGCCATAGTGTAGCTCGATGAAGCGACGGCCGATCTCGCTCTCGGTGAACTCGGGATGAAGACGCTGGATGGCACGCCTGGCGAGTCGGATGATCTCGGCGGAATGCCTTTGCGCCATCCCGGCGCGCTCGGAAGGCGACTTCTCGCGAAGCAATCGTAGCTGAACCTGTTCGGCCTCAGGCGTTGTGTCGTTCAGCGCGAGCAAGGCCCGGTCGAATTCGGTCATCTCGCCGCTCGAGACGGGAGTTCGAGAGGGTTGTTTTCGGGGTGCGAAACCAACCAGGTTGTTAACCCAAAGGGGTCTGTTAAGCAGAGAGCGAGAGAGTTTTGACGACTATCGCCGACGCAACTCCGGCGGTATGCGTCCTCGCGCGCGTCCCTCTCGGCGAACTCTCTGTGTGGTTAGTCCCTGGCCAGCTTGCGGATACGACGCCGCCAAAAAGAGGACGCGGCCAAAAAGAGGACGCGGCCAAAAAGAGAGCCGACGCGAGAGTCTGGCGTTAACCACTCGGTCGGCGAATTCCGCAAACTGAAAAAGCTCCCCGAACGCAACCGATTTCATGACCATTCTCTGTTTTCTCGGCGGCGTAAACCCCCGTCAGACAATGGTTTGCGAGTTTTCGTAGCGTTCGGGGCCATCCTGATTGTCAACTGATTCCTGAATCAAGACGAACCAATTAGCGCCGAACCACGCCCAGGAAAAACGCCGCTACGGAGGAGTTTACGGCCAATTCCACACTGCAACCAGCAAGCCAATTGCAGCAAGGCTCTGGCCTTGAGACCCGCCTTTCTCCGTCGCCTTACC
>JAGQPF010000314.1 GCA_020426845.1 Planctomycetales bacterium | reverse complement strand
GCATAACGCTGGTCGCGCGGCCACCAGGCGATCGGCACCTCGTCCTCGGAGTGCTCGGCCACAAAATCACGCCCGACGCGCGAAATCGGCCGATAGGGATCATCGTGAACCGGAGCGTCGGGCACGTTGAGGTAGGGAACCGCGTCGTCGAGGAATTCCGCGATCCGGCGCATCAAACGACTCTTGCCCTGTCCCTTCTCGCCGAGGAACAACATGTCGTGGCCGGCTAAAATTGCCAGGTTGATTTCCGGGATGACTGTGTCTTCATAGCCGACAATGCCCGGAAAGAGCTCCACGCCGCTCGCCAGGCGGCGCAGAAAGTTGTCGTGAATCTCGCGTTTGACCGACTTGCTTTGCCAGCCGCTGTCGCGAAGCTCGCGGAGAGTCGTGGGCCGAGTGGTTGGGGAAGCCATGGTCACCGGGAATGTGTGTGGGCACAGGCTGGCAGCCTGTGATGTTTGTGATCTTAGCCGCAGGTTGCAGTCTGGCAGCTTGCCCTACGACAAGCAGGCTGGCGGCCTGCACTACGACAAGTTTTTCAATGTCGTCTCGGCCATGTTCAGGGTGATGTGCGCCTGACCATGGTGATGCGCTTCATGCCAACACAATACTTGCAGGACGGTGGCGAGCGTCCAGTCGCGTTCAGGGAAAACAATGTCATTCATTTGGCTGTCGTCGAACGTGCGCAGCGTCGTGAGCAGCAGCTCGCGGCTGCCATGGAGCAACTCGCGAATCTGATCCGTTGTCGGCACGTTGTCGTCGACCGTGCTGCCGCCCCGAAACCGCTCCCAGACGTCGGCAAAGCGAGGTGTCGCTCCGCTGCGCAGCCGCTCGGTTCCAAACAGCTCCTCCGTGACGCCGACGTGCATCAGTTGCCAAGCCACATGCGCGCGACCTTCGGCGGGACGCCAGCCGAGGGCGGTGGGCGACAGTTCCACCGCTCGATCGAGCAGCCCCAGCGTGCGGCTGCGGTTGAAAGTCATTGACTCGATGTAAGTTTCCAGCATGGACATGGATGGTCGATCCCCGAAATGGTGTTGATTGGATGCGTGCGGGAAGGTGGTGTCGTGAGTACTGACAGGTTGTGCCATTGGTGCGCAGAGTTGGCGATTCGATCCCTCGCTTACGCTCTTACGCTTCGGTTTTCCTTCACCTCGGAGGCTCGCGAAAGGTTGTCGCTGTGTCGCGGTCGAGCAGCGCGCGGGCCTCGAGGTCGAGACGGAGTTGCGCGGGGCTCGAAAATTGCACGGCATCCCAACCGCGGCGACGTGCTCCCGCCACATTTTCGGGCATGTCGTCGACGAAGAAGATGGCCTCCGGCGGGACGTTGGCCACGGCCTCCGCCGCTGCATAGATTTCGGGCTCGGGCTTGAGGCTGCGGACCTCGTAACTGAGCACGTGGTGCGTGAACACCTCGCCCAACAGCGGAAACCGCATGCACGCGTCGTCCCAATGCGCCTCGCAGGTGTTCGAGAGCACGCCGAGCGGCAGTTTGGCTGACACTTCGCGAGCGATCTGCAGCACCGGCTCGTTGGGGCTGAAGATGTTGCCGGCGGCGGCCACCAGTCGCTGCCGATCGGGAGTTGTGGACGTCTCCCGGCAGAAGTGCTCGTAGAACTCGGCGGTCGTCAACTCGCCCCGTTCATATTTCAGCTCGAGGCCGCTTTCAAAGACGACTCGCCGCACCGTGCTCGGATCGAGCGACGCCACCTCCGCAATTTGCAGGCAGGCAAGTTCGTGATCGAACGCCAGCAACACGCGGCCGAGGTCGAAAAAGGCAAACGCACAGGCCGTCATGGCGATGGGAGTTCCACCAGGGTGATGTTTCGATAGGACGCCTCGGCAGGGGCGCCTCCGTGAATCTGCAGGGCGATGATGCCGCGACGGGGGATGTCCCCCTGCGGCTCGGTGTAATCCACCGTGGCCACATCGTTGACCCAGATGCGGATGCGGGGGCCCTCGCAGCGGATCCGGAGCCGGTTCCATTCGCCGGGCTTGAACGCCTTCGTCAGCGCCGCTTCGTCCTTGGCTTCGGCTAAAAACTTCCGCCGCCGCGACTCGTCATACAGCCAGCCCCAGATGTTGCGGTCCTGCATTTCGCCCATGTCGCATTGATAGCCGATCACTTCGTGATGGTCGGGGATCCGCCGACTGCGGAATTGCACGCCCGCGTTCTTGCCCATCCCGGTTAGCTTGGCTTCCAGACGCAAGTCAAAGTCGCCATAGGTGGCCTTGGTGGCGAGGAATTCGTTCTGAGCAATCTTGTCGCGCAGCGAGCCGGCGACAATGGCGCCATCTCGGACGTGGAAGATCGCTTCGTTGCCCTCCCAACCGGCCAGTGTT
Source organism: Planctomycetales bacterium (assembly GCA_020426845.1). Taxonomy (GTDB): domain Bacteria; phylum Planctomycetota; class Planctomycetia; order Pirellulales; family Pirellulaceae; genus JAGQPF01. The sequence goes on along the minus strand of JAGQPF010000314.1, from coordinate 165 downwards.
TTGCCGTCGAACAGCGATTTGCCCTTCGCAGTGGGCTCATCGGCCTGGCTGATGCTGGCGACGGCGACCAACAACGCCCACAAAAGATGTCGCATGGAGCAGCTCTCCGTGAAGTTGAAACATCTGCCCTCTAACCCTCTCATTCACCGCACCAAGTATGGCGAG
>JAGQPF010000313.1 GCA_020426845.1 Planctomycetales bacterium | reverse complement strand
TAACACCGCTGTGCTGCTGGAGTGAGGGCGCAGCCCGAACGGAAGTAGCACAGCGGGCCGCGTACTCCCCGGGGGTCAGGTACCCGAGCGAGCTGTGCGGACGGTGATGGTTGTAGTCCTCCCTCCATGCCGACGTCTGCCTCCGTGCCGAACTCACGCTCTCGAACACTTCCTGGGACAGGAACTCGTCCCGCAGCTTCGAATGAAAACTCTCCGCATAGCCGTTCTCCCACGGACTCCCCGGAGCGATGTACAGCGACTCGATCCTGAGCCGCTGCAGCCACTCCTGGATCGCTCGCGCCACAAACTCCGGGCCGTTGTCCGAACGAATCGCCTCCGGCACCCCGCGCATCGCAAACAACTCCGCCAGCGTGTCGATCACATCCTCGCTGGTGATGCTCCGTCCTACCTTCAATGCCAGACACTCCCGTGTGTGCTCATCCACGATGCTCAGCCACTTCAGTGTCGTCCCGCTCTCGGTCCGATCGAACGCGAAGTCCCACGTCCAGACGTGGTCCTTCCGCTCCGTCCGGCGCACATGGCAGGCGTTCGCCGAGTGACCCGTCGCTCGCTTCTTTCGCACGATTCGCCGCACTTTCAGACCTTCCTTGCGACACAAACGCTGAATCCGTTTGGCGTTCACCACCCAGCCTTCTCTCTTGAGAACCGCCGTCAGGCGGCGATAACCAAACCGCGGCCGGCGCCGCACCAACTCCTGCAGCCGGCGGCACAACGCCGCCTCATCGCTCCGGGGACTTCCTCGATACCGTTGCGTGCTGCGCGGTTGCTCCACCACCGCACAGGCCCTCCGCTGGGAGACGTCAAACTGCTGCTGCAGGTCCGACGCCGCCGCACGCTTGCGCGAAGGGCTCACCAGTTTTTTGAGTTGACGTACTTGAGCATCTGGATGTCCAGGGCCTGATCGGCCACGAGTTGCTTCAGTCGCTTGTTCTCATCCTCCAGAGCCTTCAGCCGCTTGGCTTCCTCGGACTTCATGCCGCCATACTGGTTCCGCCAGCGGTTGTACGACGCCTCACTCGTCTCCAACGCCTGCAACACCGCCGCCAGATCCTGGCCCGCGTTGAGCATGGCGTCGGCATCCCGCAGCTTCTTGACAATCTGCTCAGGACTGTGCCGCTTCCGTCGTCTGTTCGTCATCGAGTCTCTCCTTGCCCCGCAGGGCCTCCGAGACTCTCATACCACGTGGATCAGAAAATGGGGAGCAGGCCAACGGCCCTTGAGCAAACGCGTGCCACCTTCCGGCCTGGCGATTTTCAAGTTAGTGTAGCTGCACGTCGGCGGATTCATGCCTTTTGCGTCATTGGAAGAAACCGCTGCGGCGCGGCCCGGCGAACGGTATCGTTATTTGGCTCAGGCAAGTTCGCGAACAATCACATGGCACTCTGGCAATTCAATCTCGAATTGATGCCCGATGCAATCGTTTCAAGCGCACCGGATTGCATCAACTCCGCGATAACTGATGATGGCCTCGACACGACGATCTGGTGGCTGGGCAATCAGCCCAAATCTGACTACCGGCAGATCATCGGCAACACCTTTGTGCCACTCGATTCATGGTGGCCGGAGGTACTTC
>JAGQPF010000312.1 GCA_020426845.1 Planctomycetales bacterium | reverse complement strand
GCGGCGAGCATTGAAGTCCCTTGGCACGAAGACTTGGAGATCCTCGAGCGTTCTTTGGAAGCGGACGTGGCCGAAATTGAGCCGTTCTACGACGCGGCGCCGACGCTGCAATCGCTCAAGTCGCTGGGAATTCGAACTGCGGTCGTCTCCAACTTGGCGACGCCTTACAAACGCCCCTTTTCGTTTCATCAACTGGATTTGTGGGTCGATGTCGTTGTCTTTTCCTGTGACTGTGGCCTGCTGAAACCCGATCCGCGAATCTATGAACTGGCTTTGAAACAGCTGGACGTGGAGGCCACAGAGGCCATCATGGTTGGCGATAGCTGTAAAGCGGATGTCGATGGTCCGGCGCGGATCGGCATTCGTGGGGTTCACCTTGTCCGATCCGGTGAGAGCGAATCGTCAAGCGCTGTCACAATCGCATCGTTGGCGGAGATTGTCGAGATGGCGCTGGGCTAGGATGAAGTGGAAATGCAACAGGCTGGCAGGGTAGGAAGCTGTGATGGGAATCGGATGAGACCGCTATTGATTCTGGATCTGGATGAGACGCTCATATACGGATCCGAGTCCCGACTGCATCTCGACGCGGACTTCCTGGTTGGGCCTTTCCACGTCTACATGCGCCCTCATCTCGAAGGCTTTTTGCGTGACACAGCGGAGCACTATGATTTGGCCATCTGGTCCTCGGCTTCGTGGGGTTATGTTCACGCGATTGCGGACCAGTTGTTGCCGCTGGTACCCAAATGGCAATTTGTCTGGTCCCGATCTCGCTGTGTTTCGCGCATGGACCCCGAGCTCATGGAGGTTGGCTTTCTCAAGGATCTCAGGAAGGTTAAGCGGCTTGGCCGCGACTTGGCTCGCGTTTTGATCGTGGACGACTCGCCGCAGAAGGTCTCGCGGAACTACGGCAATGCAATTTATATCCCGCGATTTGAAGGGGATGATGCCGACGACGCGCTGCCGCCCCTCGCGCGTTTCGTAAGCTCACTGCGTTCCGAGGCCGACTTTCGCAGCATCGAAAAACGCGGTTGGCGGAATTCGCAACATCTCCGATGAAAGTGAGACAAAACAAGCTCGGGGCAGCCGTGATAAACTGAACAGGCTGTGTTGTGCGTGAGGCGCTACATGCCGGATCGCCCGTTATCGGGTCGTAGCACAATCGCTCTTGCCAGGTTGCGGAGATGGCAATTGCCTCGCGTTCCTATCGTAACGTTCAGCTAGCGCAGGCGGAGAGTGAACGCGCGTTCTACAAGGCGGTGGTTGTGAAACTGGCGAATGTCTCCGGACCGCCTTTGGCGAAGGTGGTTTCAGCGGAAACGGGTGAACCCGTCGACAACGTTGTGGTCGGCTTGACGTTGATTGGTCCAGGATAGACACGATGGGTGATGCCACGACACTCGTCGACGCGATCGAGGGCGCGATGTCACGGGCCGAATCTCGCTCGACGCCCGACATGCGAGTTGTTCGGCGATCTCTTAATCGCGAGTGCCAGGCCGAGACTGTCGAAGCGCTGCTGGCGGCTGCCGGTGAAGTGATTAAGCGAGGCAAGGCGCCTCGCTGGTTTGTCTACGAGCTTGTTCACTATCATCCGGGGGCAGTCGCTGGATTGAACGTCCGGACACTGGAGCAGCTTGGCGAGGGCTTGGACGGATGGGGCGAGACGGACCCGTTCGGCTGCTACTTGTCAGGGCCGGCATGGCGAGAGCGACGCATCAGGGATGCGACGGTTCACAAATGGGCGAAGTCGTCGGACCGCTGGTGGCGTCGCGTCGCCGCTGTCAGCACTGTCCCATTGAACTGCACAGCGCGCGGAGGAACCGGCGACCCGAGGCGAACTTTCGGCGTCTGCGAACTGCTGGCGGGTGACCGAGACGAGATGATCGTCAAGGCGCTGTCGTGGGCTTTGAGAGAGCTTTCAACGAAGTGCCCCGAGTTGGTCGCTACATACGTGGACGACAATCACCAGATTCTGCCGGCGCGAGTCGTGCGAGAGGTGCGGAACAAACTTAACACCGGATTGAAGAATCCAGCCAACGGCATCGATTGAGAATTGCTTCTCGTAGCATGGGCGTCCTCGCGCGAGGGCGCTCATGTTGCGGGAAGGGCACGAAGTCACGGGCGAGGGCGCCCATGCTACGAGAAGAACGCGAAGACGCGCGAGGGCGCCCATGCTACGGACGTTGATGATCGGCTTCCTGCGCACGGGCGAGAGATGGCGCAGCAACCGACCGGCTGGGTTGTTACCTACAATTTACAGGGGTTCACCCACAAGTGGCCGATAATGCCTCGACGTCCTGAGAAGATGTTGGTGTAGCGACAGGAATTTCGTCTGTGTGAGGGATGAGTAGGTTGGGATCGAGGAAATAACACCTTCCCGAATTGCGGATGGCACTTGGCGGTTTTCAACTGCGATTTGGTCCGAACGCCAATCCGCCAGGGAAATTCGTTTTCCCGTCTTCCTTAGGGTTTAGGGTTTGGGTAGCTCCCCCGTGATTCCACATTGCGAGCGACAGTATGTACTACTTGGTGCTGATCGTCTTTTCGGTTCTGCTTGCCGGCTGCAATGAACCCGACGCGGCGAGCTCGCCAGGCGCCTTGCCGGCAGCGCCGCAGGACTTCGCCGCCGCGATCGAGACGATTGCAACGTCGACTGACACAGAGTCCGTGCAAGTGGCTGCGCGCCTCCTGCGTGAAGGCGGCCTTCCGGCGCTGGCGACGCTGGCAGCGCATCTCGACGACAAACGCTTGCCGCCCACGGACTGCCTGACGCGCGCCGTTGATGGGACGAGCGACCTGGGCGACCACTGTTTCTGGCTCATCCAGGATATGCTCGAGTCCCACCAAACCTTGCAAGAGTCCTCGTTTTCCGGCCTGTCCCGCGACAATACCGCCGAGTGGCTCGCGCAGCGGAAGGAGCTTCGCCTCGTCGAATTGCAGCGAGACGCCTGCAGGGCGGCGATCGAAACGCTCGAGCGGTATATTGAAGCTCATCCCACTTTCGATGGCGCCCGAGAAATGACCGCTTTCAAGCAGCGCTTGGCGGCGCTCGATGCGTCCGTTCAAGGCGAGCAGGAGCCAGGGAAAGAGAACTTTCGGAATTGAAGGGCCGAGTCCATGTCCGCGTCGATCGATCGCATTCGAGAGTACATCGAGGATTACGATGGCGATGAGTTCATTGTCATCGAGCCAGGGACTCCGCCAGACGAAGCAGCGTTGGAGCAGATTGAAGCCGCATTTCCGTTCTCGCTGCCAGCTGCGTATCGTGAGTATCTGCTGGCATTCGGCGCGCTTGACATTGGCGGGCTCGAATTCGTCGGGGCGGCGGAGTCGAACTACCGGAACGTCGTTTCCGTGCGAGACGAGTTGTCCGCGGCCCATGGATTGCCCGACCAGTTGATTCCACTGCTGAATGAAGAAGGCGACAGTTTCCTTTGCATCCGGAGTGACGGACAACTGGCGAGGTGGCATCCCGCCCGCGCGGATGTGGATGTTCTCGATGAGTCCTTGGGCGAGCACCTGTTGCGGCTTTGCGAAGAGCTTATCGAGGACGAAGGCGAAGACGAAGACGAAGACTAGAGGACGCCGTCGCAGAGGCACGGAGAAGCCATTTGCGTTTCGAAGCAGAACGGGAAGTCATGTTTACGGTTGATCGCAAGTCCACGTTAGTTGTCGAAATCCCCAATGTGCTCACAGCGGATGAGTGCGCAGCACTGATCGCCAAGATCGACGAATTGGGGCCTGTGCTCGCCCCGATCAATACGATGGCGGGGACGAGAATTCGCACCGATGTGAGAAACAACGAGCGAGTGATGTTTGACGACCCGGAATTGGCCGAGAGACTGTTCGCCCAAGCGAGGCCGCATGTGCCTGCCCAAATGAGGTCCCGCCAGCTGGTCGGCGCCAACGAGCGATTTCGCTGCTACCGATACAAGCCCGGCATGCGATTCTCGCCGCATGCGGACGGGTCATTTGAACGCAACGAGGATGAGAAGAGTTTTTACACGTACTTGGTCTATCTGAACGAAGAGTTCGAAGGGGGCGAGACCAAATTTGCGACGAGCCCCGAGCTTTCGATCAAGCCAAGAACCGGTTTGGGTCTTGTCTTCCAGCACCCCATCATTCACGAGGGGGCCGAAGTGCGGTCGGGCGTGAAGTACGTTGCTCGAACCGATCTCATGTATCGAAAAGGGGACGAGCGCTAGCAGCCCGTTGGGGAACGCATCGCTTCCTCCTGCGGGTGCCGGGTGCGGGGCCGTAGGCAGCCCGTCTTGCCTTCCTCGCCGGAATTTCCTACCCTTCGCATGCTTGGAACGCTGCAAAGGATGGCGCCGGATGACGATGTCGATTGGATCTCAAAATTGTGCGGACTCTTTGGCTAAAGGTCAGGCCGCCAACGCAGGCGACCCTTGCGAGACCGACGGCGCCGCATCCACCGGCGCGCGAGCGATTGTCGAGCAGATGGTGCGGCAGCTCGCACAGGCGGAGGTTCAGTTACAGCCATTTCCGCACGTCTACGTTCCGCAGCTGTTGCCGGTTGATTTTTACGCCGAGCTGATGGGTTCCTTTCCGGCTCCGGAGCTCTACCGGGATGCAGGCAAACGCCACCACGTAGACGGAGCTCCGTCTCGTCGCTGGCTGCCGTTGACGGACGAGGCATTGTCAGCGTGGCAGGATCCCGCCGCGGAGCTGTGGCGAGACTTGCGGGACGCGCTCTGCTCCATCACCTGGAAGCGGGCGTTGTTCAACAAACTGAGCATCGGTCTGTCGGCTCGCTTCAAGATCCCTGCCGGCCGCGCCGCGGATGTCGAGGCCTACCCGTCGCCTACGCTGCTTTGTGAGAGCGCAGGCTACTCGATCGCTCCCCACCCGGACACGCGGAAGAAGGTGGTGACGATGCAACTTGCGTTGCCCGAGACCGATGCGCAGCGCGAGCTTGGCACGGCGCTCTATCGGCGTTGCGTTACTCAGCTGCGACACGTTCCGCGCGGCTTCATCAAGGTCAAGCAGTTTCCGTTTCTGCCGAATTCAGCGTACGCTTTTGTCGTGCTCAATCAGCTGGGCTGCAAGAGCTGGCACGGGCGCGAGCGATTGACCCATGACCAGGGTGAGCGGCGGACCATCTTGAATGTCTATGGGACGAAGCCCAACGAATTTGCGATGACGTGATTCTGTCATGTCGCGGAGATGCGGTTGGCCAGCACGCCCAGTCCGGTGGCTGACAGCTCGATTCGGTCGCCCGGCTGCAGCCAGCGGCCGAGCTCGATTCCGCTGCCGCCCGGCACGGTGCCGAGCCCGATCACGTCCCCAGGGTACAGCGTTTCGCTCTGAGAGATGAACGCGACGGTGTCGGCGACGGAGTGATAGAGCGTTCGCGCGTCCGACGCGACCCAGAGCTCGTCGTTCACGCGCGCCTCCAGGCGCATGGAGCCGAAATCCACCTCGTCGGGCGTGGCCAGGAAGGGTCCGAGCGAGTTGCCCGTGTCGAAGTCCTTGGACTTGCCGGGCCCGAGCCGTCCTCGCATTTCCCGAAATTGCACGTCGCGGGCGGAGAAATCGTTGAACAAGGAGTAGCCCGCAACGTGGCTTGCGGCCTCCGCTGGCGTCAGATCGACCCCTTCGCGTCCGATGTAGACGGCAATCTCCAATTCGAAGTCGAGACGCTTGCTATACGCTGGCCAGCGGACCGTGCCGCCGTGCCCGATGACGCTGGCCGGGTTGCCCTTGTAGTAAATGGGACGCTTTCGCCAGACGGCAGGCGGCCTGAGCAGGGACCAGCCGGTCGCTCGTTGCAGCGCCCGATCCAGCCAGGCGACCGGAGGCGCCTTGGCCGCGGCGACGGCGCGGGCCGTCTGTATCCAGTGTTGCTCGAACGAGACGCAATCTCGCAGGCTGGTCGGGCGAGGCAATGGAGCGGCAAGACGCGCCTGCGCGAGCTTCTCGCCCGCGAGCGTCGCGGACATCCGCTCGACAAGCTGCCTCAACAGGGGCTGCGCGGCTTCCCAGTTTTGCAGAAGCGTCAACATGTCGTGCGACCACTCCGGCGCCGGCCGGCCGAGATCCTCGCACAGCATCGTCACGCGAGCGACACGAGTCGCGTCCGAATTGACCAGCCCCAGCTCCGTGGCGCCGTTGTCATTGATCACAGTGGCAAGCTTCATGGCGACTCGTGATGACGCGCGGAGGATGCAATTAGAGGACGTGTCAGCGTCATTGTTACCGGCGCCGGCCAGACCACGTTTCGCGCGAAGCATGGGCGTCCTCGCCCGTGCAGCACGGCGCAACTCCTTCGCGCCGGCCGAACTACGCTTTGCGCGTAGCATGGGCGTCCTCGCCCGTGCAGCACTGCGCAACCCCTTCGCGCCGGCCGAGGCACGCTTCGCGCGTAGCATGGGCGCCCTCGCCCGTGCAGCACTGCGCAACCCCTTCGCGCCGGCCGAGGCACGCTTCAACGCTCGCCGCGCACGGCCGAGGACGCCCATGCTACGGACTCGCCATGCTACGTCCACGCTTCGCGCGAAACAACTGGTTCCGGCCCGCTGCTTGATTGACAGGTGGGCCCATGACAAGATGCAGCTCAGTTCCGAAGACAAATTCCGCGGACATCCGGACGCTCCGACATGAGACACTGTTATCCATTAAGATTGCTTTCCACACCTGTTGGTCTGGCCCTGCTGTTGGCGGCTGGACTCTTGTGTGGGGCTCGGGCGGAGTCACAGGAGACGCAGAAGTCGCCTCAATTGCAGAAGTCGCCTCAATCGCTTGAGCCTCCGCATTGGATCTGGGTGGACGATAAGGCGGCGGACGCACCGCGCGCCGTGTTGTCCGCGACGTTGGAGGCGCCGGGCTCGGTGCGCAGCGCTCGCATCGTAGGGGGCGCGGATTTCTGTCACCTCTCCATCCAGATCAACGGAGTGGCGGCGGCCGATGTCGATGCTTACGCCGATTGGTTCGACCTGGATGTGACCGAACACTTTCGGGAGGGCGCCAACCGAATCGTGCTCTCCGCCACCCGAGTGGAAGGGCCAGCGGCCGTCGCGGCGCGAGTGACCGTGCAGCTGGCAGATGGACGGATCCTGTCGCGAGACACCGACGGGGATTGGATGTCCGAGTCGGGAGGCGTGCGGTCGCTGGGACGAGTGCTGCGGCGAATGTGGCTGCCGGAGCGTCCGGCGAGCATTCGCCCGACGGACGATTACACGCAATGGAAACGCGCGTTGGGTGGCGATGTCGACGTGGCGTTTGAGGTGGCGGACGGTTATCGGATTGAGCGGCTGTTGCGAGCCACTGCTTCCCAGTCTTCGTGGGTCAGCATGGGCGTGTCCGCCGATCCGGCTCATGTCGCCAAACAGGGTCTGCTGATTGGACGCGAGGATGAAGGATTTTTGCGAGTGAGGTTTGCCGGCGAGGGAGTCTCCATCGAGCCGGTGGTGTGCGATCAAGCACTCAAGGAGCCGCGCGGGATCGCTGCGACAGCGGATGGCAGCTGGGTGGTCAATGCGAACAACTCAAAGGCCGTGTACACGCTGCAAGACGACGGCCGGCGGCTGACGGCGCTGAAGCGAGTCGACTTTCCCGGCGGCGCCGGGCACGGCCGAAATGACCTGCTCTGGACACTGACACCCTCGGTCGAGCTACGAAACGGGCGGTTCCTGCAACGAGACTCGGCGCCAACGGTCTATTCGATCCATGGCGACTCGGTGGATTTGCTGCGAGGGTCCGCCGTTAGCAACCGCACATCGCCTTGGCGAGACGCGAGCCAAGGCAGGCGAACCAGCGAGGGACACCTGCTGCGATTGCGATTCGATTCGATACCGCCAATTGCGCCGATTGCCCTGGTCAGCGCAGGATTGCGGAACCCGTTTGGAGTCGCCATGAATCTGGATGGCGAGCGGTTCACGTACGATGCGGATGCGGAGTACGACATGGGGGCGCCGTGGTACCGACCGACTCGGATTGTGCATCTGACGGATGGAGCCGACTACGGCTGGCGCGGCGTGACGAAACAGTGGCCGCCCTATTTCCCCGACCACGCGGATAACGCCTTGCCATTGTGCGACGTCGGCAAGGGCTCTCCGACGGCCGTGGGTTTCGCCTATGCGGCGGACTTTCCCAAGGCGGACCGCGAGGCGCTTTACGTGTTGGACTGGGCCTACGGTCGCGTGCTGCGAGTCCATATGACTCCGCGCGGGGCCGGCTATCGCGCGCGCTGCGAGACGTTTCTTCGCGGACGCCCGCTGAACGTCACCGATATCGCTTTTGTCGGCGGAGACATGCTGCTCATCACCGGCGGGCGCAAGACCCAGTCGGACCTGTACCGCATCCGACACACCGGCGCCGAGTCCAATGCGCCAGCCGACGCGGGCGGCGGAGGCGATGGGGGCGACGGAGGCGAGTTGGCCGTCAAAGAAACGGAGCAGCAGCAGCGGCGTCTGGCGTTTGGTCAACGGCAGCGCCAACTTCGACGTCAACTCGAGCGATTGCATCAACGTCCTGCCGCGGCAAGCGAGACCGAGCAGGTGCGTTCGATCCAAAGCGAGATTTGGCCAGCGTTGGCGGATGCCGATCCTCAAGTGAGGTACGCGGCGCGCATCGCATTGGAGTGGCAGCGCGTTTCGAGCTGGCGTGAGGCAGCCTTGGCCGAGTCGCACGACGTGACCGCCGTGACTGCGTTGACGGCGCTGTCGGCAACGTCGGATGCCCCGCTGTCGCGGATCGCACAGCGACTGAACCAAGTGGATTGGCGCGGTCTTCCGCCGGCCGAGCAAGTGCGGTTGCTGGCGTGTGACAACTTGTGCCTGGACGCTGCTGCTAAAACAAAGCAGCCCATCGCAGCGGATGCTCTGGAAGGGATGCGGGACCGGTGGCTGGGAATGTATCGCGCTGCGGCCGAGCGGCGGTCGATACTGCCAACCGGAATCGGGCGGAGCGTCGCGCAGCAGACGCTGAGGTTGTTGATTGAGCAGGGAGCTGCCGAGGCAACGTCGCTGGCGATGCGCGAGCTAACGTCGGCAGCCGAGCAGGACGAAGAACTTTACTATCTGTACGTTTTGAGGCTTGCCCGACAAGGCTGGAATGCCGAACTGCGGCG
>JAGQPF010000311.1 GCA_020426845.1 Planctomycetales bacterium | reverse complement strand
GCAACCGTGGACGGAAGACGGGGTAGAGAGAGGTGACGGTACAGGTGACCGTTTCCCACATTACCTCGACGACTGAAGGCGTTCTTCATCGTAGCCCGGGGCACAGCGCAGCGACGCCCCGGGTTAACGCGTGCAACAATTCATCGAACGACAACTCATCGAAGGCTGAAGGCCTTCCTCAACGTAGCCCGGGGCACAGCGCAGCGACGCCCCGGGTTAACGCGCCCGACAACTCATCGAAGGCTGAAGGCCTTCCTCAACGTAGTGGTTGCGCGTCGGCGCTCCTGAAACACGGGACCTTCGATGAATTGTCGCGTTAACCCGGGACAAACCGGCGGGCTGCAATTGGACGTCGGGCGCATCACAAAACCGGCGCGGCCTTGCATCACATGCGGGCGTCTAGCCATTGCTTCAAACGCGAGTGCACGAAGTGGAGCAGCGGACGGCGCGCGAGTTCGAGCACTGCGGTGGCCCTCCGGCCTGCTTGCAGCTCACTCGCCAGCTCGGCGGGCAATTTCGCGACCGCCGTAAAACGAGGCTCGACGAGACGCACTTCGTCGTTCTCGATCACAACAGGCAAGACGCCGCCCGCTGTTGCGCACAACGATAGGTGCAATGGCTTCACGCTCGCTTGCGGCTCGACCGATTGCAGGAGCGCACGAAACGGTCGATGCCCGGGAATCCGCACCCGCACCGACGCGCGTTGTAGCCGCTGCAGCCCCTCCAGCTGTCCCTGATCGATCGAAACTCTCAGCTCCTTGGCAGCGTCATCACCGATGGCCAGCAGTTCGGCGCCTTCTTGAAAGTGCCGGCCCGCGAGGTTTGCGAGATTCCGGCGCAATACACGCCCCGAGACGGGCGCCAGAATCGATTGCCCGTCGCAACGTTGCTTCACTTCGCGCCATTGCTCGCGGGCCGAGTCCAAACGGCGCAGAGCCGCCTGGCAGCCGGCGTGATCCCCTGCTTGCTGCAGGCGCCTCGCCTCCACCTCGGCCTCGAGCACGGCGGTGCGGCGTTGTTGCAACTGAAGTTGCAGCTCGCGATTGACAAGACTCACCAGCGGCTGTCCTGCCTCGACCCACTGACCGTCCTCCACCAGCACGGCTTCGACAAAACCGGCGGCAGGGCTGCGGACCATCGTCAGCGGCGAGTACTCCACGATGCCGGGAGCGACGTGTCGAGGGGAGATCGGCGTGAGCAACAGCAAGCCGGTCGCAGCGACGGCCACCGATGCGCTGACCACAAATCGACGACGTGCCATGGGGGTGACCTCCTCTGTGTCATGCAGATAACGCCAAAGCCGGCGCACCGGCACAACCAACGAGCTCATCACGACAAACGCGGCAAGCACGAGGCCGGCGCCATAGAACAGTTGAGACAACATCAACACGATGCCTGCCACCACGAACAGGCGCCAAACGACGATGGCCATGCCATAGGAGAGCAACAGCCAAGCAGGCCCAATGGGTCTCGTGCCCCGAACGGAAAGCCCCAACACGGTGCGTTTGGCCTCAATGGTCAAGTGCTGCAGCGCGCCCGAGTAGAGGTTCGGGATGCCCAGCAAGTCCGACAGCATGTAGTAGCCGTCGAATCGCATCAGTGGGTTGGCGTTGAACAACACGGTGGTGACGCTGGCGGAGACCATCGCGTAGAAGCAGATGTCGTTCAGCACTCCGGGCCGGGTCCACGACCAGACCAAGGCCGCCAACGACGCGACGAACAGCTCCATCTGCATGCCTGCGGCGGAGGTGTGAATTCGCTGCCAGGCGGAGCGAAATCGCCAAGCGCTCGTCACATCGACATAGGCCACGGGGAAGAAGTAGAGCAACATCACGCCCGCCTCTCGCACGTTGCCGCCATAAAGTCGGCAGATGATGCCGTGAGCGAACTCATGCATCACCTTGAGCGCCAGCCAGCACAGCGCCATCCAGAGCCAACGATCGGGGGAGAAGACACCTGCCGCCGATGCGGACAATCGTGGCAGCTGCTCTCCGACGCGCCAGGCGGCGACCATGGCCACGCAGACCGTGAACGCCAAAGTCCAGGGTGATTTCAACCAGCCAAGCCGCGGCGCCACGGCCCTTAGCAGCCGGTCGGGATTGCCCAGCGGCAGCTTCGCCGCGAGCGGATTCAGCCGCTGCAACGTCTCCCGCCGCCGCTGCGACTCGCGCAAGCGGTGCAGCCTCTCGCCCTGACTTCCTCCTGTCAGCTGAGTCAACTGCGCCGACGCGAGCCATTGCACTACTTGCTGCGCTTGCGACAGATTAAACGGCTCGGCGCTAGCTTCTCCGTTGCGTCGATTGACTGCGTCCAGCGCCTCGGCGACGGTGCGACGTCCGTTCAGTTGAGCGATGAAGCGATGCTCAGCGGCGCCCACCTCGTAGAATTTGCCTTGCAGCCGGTCCTCGAGCACATAGGTGGCCCCGCCCCGGCGATCGGGCCGCGTCATCACTTGGACGTCGGGCCGCAAATTCCAGCGGGCCTGCAGCCAGGCGTTCGGGTCGACGGCGGCGTTCATCGGCTACCATCCCAGCTTTGCCAGCAGCTTCTCGGCGGCGCGATGAAACAGGTTCCACGCCACCGGCCGAATCGGACCGCGCAGGCGAGCTCGACCGTTCATTCCGGGGCGCAGCAATTGGCCCTCGTTCGCCACGCGGACGTCGGCCACAAACACGCTGCGGTCGTCCCGCATCTCCGCGCGCGGGTGCACTCGCTGGACCGTGCCGCGCAACGATCGATGCGGAAAGGCGTCGAGCCAAACGCGCACGGACGCGCCGGGCTTCACATGCCGAACCTCCTCCTCGGGCACAAGCACTTCCACGACCATCTGGTCGAGCGGACTCACTTCATACAGCGTTTGACCTTGCTCGAGCGGCGCTCCCTCGGCCTGCTCGAGATCACCGGCGACAATGATGCCGCCGATGGGCGCTCGCACATCGAGGTTTGTCCAGCGGTGTTGAGCCAGGTTCAGCTCTTGCTGCAGACTCTCCACTCGCAATCCGGCAATCTGCGCCTCGGCGTGGTCGCCACGAGCCCGCGCCGCATCGCGGCGTTTGATCTCGGCGCTCAGGTCCGCGCGCATCGCAGACTGGCGAATCCGCAACTCACGTCCATCGAGCGTCGCCAATACCTGACCTTCACGAACGACGTCGCCCGTCTCCACCAGTTGTTCCTCGAGTATTCCATCGTAGGGCGCCACGACAAACCGGCGCGTGACTGGCTCAAGCGTCACGTCACAGCCAATCGTGTACGGCCACGGCATCGCCAGTCCTAGGAGCGCCCCGGCCAACACCGTCGCCAGGCCGGGTCGCGACCGCAGCCATTGACTGGCGCGGCGGACTCGCGGCCGCCAACCTTGTTGATCTCGCGCGCGTTTCAGGCGAGCCAGCACGGGGCGAACGAGGCCGCCAAGCTGCTCCAATGGGGCTTGCTGCTGGAGTGTCCGGCTGTCTCCCGCGATCAGCCAGACGCCCAATCTGCCCTGTTCGTCGTCCACGACTGGCAGTGCAACCACCACTTGCGCGCCGAGCATGCGAGCCAGCGGCTTGGCGGTGGCTAGTGACACATTGTCGGCAGCTTCGTCGTATGCCTGCGTCGACGAGGACAACAACGCCTCGTCCATCACCGACTCGAAGGCGCGGCACAGATCTCCGTGGGAATCCAACCGGGCAACGCCGGAGACCGATGTCAGCGTCGTGACACCCGACGGCGAGCATTCGCCAAACGCGGCCAGCTCGACACCCAAGCTGGCGGCCCAATGATTCGTGAGCAGCGACGCGGCGTGAGACAGTGACTCTGCCTCTGCGGCGAGCCGCAGCGTCTCCAGCCCCACCGCCTTCAGCCGGCGGTCGAATTGCAGGCGGCCGACGGACTCATTGGCGCCCTGCAATGCCAACGTCAGCGCCGCCATCTGCATCTGCGCGGTCGCCCGCGGGCCATCGTGCAGCTCCCACGGAATCGCCGCGACCAGCACTTCGGCGGGCCCCTGATGCAGCACGGGAGTAATTAGTAGCGCATACGGCACGCCGTCCGGAGGCCCGAGATGCACTGTGGCAGCGCGGCGAATGGCCGCGTCACACGCATCATCCGCCAGCGCGGGGGGCTCCATGCTCGATGCATCCACCAATGGCGCCCAGTCCGTCCATCGCAACGCAACCGTTTCGTTGCTCTCGTCGCGGGTGTCCACGCGGATGTCAACGCGGACTCGGCGCCAGATGCCCAGCGGTCGCAGTGCCAAGGCCAACACCTGGGCAACACTTTTCGCTGCGGCATCCGCGTCGGGAACTTCGGAGACCGCCTGCAACAGCAACCGCTGCAGGCTGTCCCCCAAGCCGGCGCCGGACGGCTCAGTCTCGCGGCGAGACTCAAGCAGTGGGTCGACAGTGATTGTCATCAGGATCCCTGAGCAGGGGCGCCAGTGGTCGAGCCTTGAAGTTGCAAGCGGCACGATTCACCAACCCGCAGTCGTCCCGCGGGATTCGGCAACTGCACCTTCACCTGAACCGTCTGGCTCGCCGAGTCGATCGACACACCGACGAATTTGACCGTCCCGGTCGCCGAGCCTCGATCGAGCTGGATCGGCACGGCAGCGCCTTCGCGAATTCGATCCACTTCCGACAACGGCACACGGAAGACGGCGAGCACGGGGTCCGCCTGGACGATCTGTGCAATTTCGGGACGAACGGGCGAGAGAAACTCACCCTCCTGTCGATCGAGCCTCGAGACAACTCCCTGAATCGGGCTGGTGATGGCGCGTCGCTGCAAGCTCTGCTCGGCCCGCAAGTATTCAAGCTCCCGAACGGCGGCCTCGTCCTCTTGGCTTTGGACGCGGGCAAACGCCACGTCAAAGTCGGCCTTGGCGCGAACGACTTCCTCCTCGCGCGCGTGCCCCTCGGCTCGCATCTGGCTCAACTTTTCGAGTCGCAGCTGCCGCAGCCGCAGTTCCGCGCGAGCCGCTTGCAGCTCGCCGGTGCTCGCCATCCGCCGCTCGGCAATTTTGAGCTGCGTCGCTTGCAGCGCGTCGTCGAGCTGAGCAATCACTTCGCCCGCCTGGACTCGCTGCCCTTCGACGACCGGAATCTTCATCAACACGCCGCTCTCGCCACTGGAGAGGTTGACTGTGCGATAAGCCTCCAGCAAACCGGGAATGCCGTCGGCCAGCGACATCTCCTGTCCTGCCGCGTTCCAACTGCACACGGTGCAGGCCACGAACGCCACCCAGGCCAAAGCCGGAATGCGGTGGCGGTTGGCGGTGACGTGGTAGTTCCAATGGTTGCAGGTCGATCTGTTCACGTTGACCCTCGCAGCTCATCCGGGCATGGACGCTAAGGACGTTGATGGCGCAGCGGCCTGCGTCATTCGTCTGAACCCTAGGTTATGCCAACGGAAACCCACATTCGCTCATGGCAAAAGCAGGTGGCAAGCGAGGGTGCGTTCGGGTCGCATCGGTGGCGCGGATCGTGCGGCGCGACGCACGTTGTGATGCCCCTGAAACGCGGTCTCAGGGATTGATCTCCAGCCCTACGGATCCGCCGTCTGGGCCGCCGCAAACGGGAGCAATGTGATGGCGTCGCAACAGCGTGCCCTCCGCTCGCCGGAGCTTGGCGAGCGCCACCATGTACTCGAACTCGGAGCGAGCGAAAGTCAGCTCCTCCTGCACCAGCAACAGCTGCTTGTCGAGCACCTCGTCCAGCAGCAACGAGCCCGACCGCGCGTCGCCTGACATCAATTCCCACTGCCGCACGGCGGCCGCCAGGCTGAGCTCGGCGGCCCTAACCGAAAGCACCGAGCTGCGCATCCGTTCATAGTTGGTTACGACGTCGCGCGTCGCCCGCTCTACTTCGCTGGACACGTTGCCGATGGTCGTTTGCAGCTGAGCAGCAAACAGGCGAATCTGCGCCTGCTGACGCCGCAGCCGCGCCTTGGCGGCGCGGTTGCCCATGGGCAATTCAAACACCAGGCCCGTCGAATAGGTCGGGCCTCCCGTCGACAGCGAGTTGGAGAAGGCGCGCGGCACGTCGCTGCTGCCGGCGAGGCCGTCGGCGTAGGCGGAGACGACGAGATTCAACATCGGAAGCAGGTCATTGCGTGCCAGATCCAGCTCGACCGAGGCGCTTTTGATGTCGCGAATCTTGCGATTCACCTCGGGCCGCAACTGGATGGCCGTCACGACGCTGTCGTGCAGGTTCACTTCGGGCTGTAGCCGTTGGGGACTCTCACCCGGCACCAGTTCGAGCAGCACGGTGGCGAGCTGCGGATCTTGAACCAAATTGCGAATGTCCGTCTCGACGTTTCGCACATCCCGCTCCGCTGAGATCACATCCAGCCGCCGTGACGCCACCGCGGCGCGGACGCGAGCAATCTGTGTCTCGGTCGCGTCCAATCCTCGCCGCCCGGCAAGTGTCTTCAGAATCTGTTCGGCGCGGTGCTCGCTGCGCTGGCGCTGCAGCAGAATCGAACGCTGCTGATAGATGTTCCAATAGGCCTCGATCACGTCCAGCAGGTGGTTCTGAAGCTCGCTCGCCAGCTCGTCCCAGGCTTGGTTGAGGCTGATCTGAGCGAGCACGATCTGCGAGCGGTTGACACGTTTTCCGGCGCCGTTGAGCAACGGTTGGTTGTAGTTCAGGGACAGCCGAGCGGTGCCTTGATTGTTGGGAAGAATGAAGGCCGAGTTGCTGTTCTCATGCCCGAGCCGTTGCCGCACCTCGAGCGAGCCGCCGGATTGCAGCCGCTTGCGGGCGCCGCCCTCCACATTCAACGAGTGCTCGAGCAATCGCGAGGGTCCGCCCGTGGTGAACAGATTGCCAACGGGCTCGTTGACGTCGTCGAACCTCGCCTCCATGAAGGACGTTGGATCAAAGTCCGCCAGCGCCTCGACCACTTCGGCGTCGCGAATCTCGGGAAGAGCGCGGAGTCCCGCAATCTGCGGTGAGTGCCGCAGTGCCGACAAAATCAACGTATCGGGAGTGACCGTGGTGGCCGACTCGCTCATCGGTGTCGAGACCGGGTTCTGCCACCAAGGCCGGAATGCCAACAACTCTCCGGGAGAGACCTCCTCCAACAGTATATTGTCAACCGACGGCGTCCGTTCGTCGACGATCTCCTCGACTGGCAGGCCGAAATGGTCGGGCATGACCTGATCAGGCGCGGCGTTGTCCGGCCCCTGCAGCATCGGCAATGTCTCCGTTGCCATCGGCCCCACCCCCGGTGTTCCCGGGCCGGAGATCTCATCGTTCATGCCACGGACCGGCCCCACAAGGTCACTCGGCACGACCGGGGCAGCGCCCGCCGGCGGCGCCGTTGATGGGACGATAAACTGCGCTACGGGCTGAGGCTGTGTCGCGGGCCATACGTGCCCTGCGGCCTCGGGACGGGCTGGCTGCAGAGAAGGCGCCATTGACGCGTAGGGAGCGTCATAGGGAGTGTCGATCGGAGCGTGAAATGGAGCGTCATAGGAAGCTGAATTGGGTTCCGTATCCGGGGCGGTCTTGGCGTACTCCGGCAGGGGAGCTGGCAGTCGGTTCACCGCCGGAAGAGATATCGCGTTCGGCGATGCGGGCGTTCCACTTCCCGCAACCGTCAATCCGTCCATGGAAGGCAGATTGGTAGCGGGGAGCCGCAAGGTCTGTGGCCTCAAAGTGGCTGGCGGCGCGGGCTGGGTCTGCAACGGCCACTCGACGGGCAACCGCCTGATCTCGGCGGTGTTGGACGCGAGCCGCACAGCGTTCGGCTCGCCCATTGCCATGGACGCTGGACGATGCTCCGCCGGCGATGCCGAGGGAGATGCGGCAAACGGTGCGGATTCGGCAAACCCGGCCGGCTCACTACGGTGCCCCAACGCAAGCACTGCCCCGCCTCCGAGGGCGAGCAGTGCCATTAGGTTGGTTGTTACCGCTTTGGCATCCATGCCGGGATCCTAAAGATGACACACGCGTTGAGCCGCGCATGCGCGCGGGGTGGTTCATTGTCGACAGACCATGATTCGTTTCGACGCGAAGCTCCCGGCGACTCGATCGGATCGCCGTCCGAAGCAAGGGAATGCAAACAGCGCATGTCAGATGTCGCACGAACTGATTGACCTTGGAATTCGCGGCAACCGTTAGGGTCTACCTAGCCGGTCCTTCGGGTCTCGCACAGGTCGCCCGCGATGGAGGCCCTTCCGGTTCTCAACGCGAACCCCGCCGCCAAATTGTCTCCAAACTGCCGTCAAACTTTGCCGAGTCCGCCAGGTCCTGTGAGTTTGGGGGCCCTGCGAGGTCGCTGACAGTTTTGGCAATTGCGACAGTGTGCAGCAAAGTTGTGGTGATTCCGATGTGAACGATCGATGGGGTTGTTAAGAGCGCGTCCAGCCAACTCTTCCGCACCGCATGACTTGGGTAACACGATGATTGTTGCATGGCTTTCCAAGACACTTCGCAGTCTGCGTGACGCGTTGGAATTCGGAGACTCGTCTCGCCAACTAGCGCTCGGCATCGCGCTTGGCATGGTGATCGGCCTGGTGCCGAAGGGCAACCTGCTCTGTGTACTGCTCTGCTTGGCAACCCTAAGCACTCGCGTCAACCTTGGCACGACGATGATCTCCGCCGTGGTCTTCAGTTTGCTGTCGCCACTGGCTGATCCACTGACCCATCGAATCGGACTGCAGGTGCTGACCTGGGAGTTCGCCAAGCCGATGTTCGACGTGTTGTACAACCTGCCTATCGCGCCATGGACCGCATTCAACAATACGGTGGTGTTGGGCAGCTTGTTGCTGGGCCTGACGCTGCTGCTGCCCACGTACTGGATTGCCAAAGTTTGCCTGGAAGCGACCGCCGACGCGCCGGCCCGAGTGCGCACGCGGTCGGCAACCGTCACCGCCACTGCGTCGCGGACCTATGTCGCCACGACCACTCCGTTGCGGGTCGATGGCAATCAGACGTTCCACCCCACGATCGCCATGGCCGAGCCGGCTGATGAAGAACAGCTAGCCAAGGAGCATGCCGTCGAGGAGGCGGCGACATCGCGCCGCATCGAACCCGCCCACAATGCGCCGGGGCCACGCATCCCGACCTTCACTCCCGTGGACACGGCGCACTCGGTCTCCCACACCACAAGCTAACCCGGCGCGAGCGATCTCCTCGGGAGTTTGCTCCCCCAACCGCCCTATCGCCGACCCCGCACCCTTCCCGCCGCTGTTTCCCACCGCACTGCCCCCGGAACAAGAGAAACCGTTTTCCCCATTGCCATGGGACCTCCCATCCGCCTTGGAAACAGACTTTCCCTTCTTCCCTATTCCTTCCTTGAGTTCTCTCGGCCGCCCGGCCCGAGATTCACTCTGCCGTTGGAGTCACCTCATGAGCCGTTGGACCTATTCACTGCCGCGCATTGTCCTGGCGATTATCTTGCTGACAATCGCGTCCCTGGGCCTCGACCCGGCGGTCCGGTGGGCGTTGACGCACTCTGTCGAGGGCTCGACACAAGGTCAATTTCGAGTTGCCAGCGTGCAGACCGATGTCGCTGACGGCATCGTGACACTGCGCCATCTGGAAGTCGTCGACTCGACGCAGACACGCCGGCTGCTCGAGGCCGAGTCGGCCGTGTTAAAGTGCGATCCTTGGGCGTTGGCCAAGCGGCAGCTGGTGATTCTTGACGGAGAAGTGCACGGCGTGCGGATCGACGCTGACAGCGAAGCGACCGACTGCCGCCGCGACGCTGCGCGACCGCAGCTGGCGAGCGAGGCGGCCTCGCTGGGATTGGCTTGGAAGCAAGCGGTCACACAGGACACTTCGTCGCTGCCCTCCACGCGAGGACTCACCATGGTGGGGCAACTGAAACAACAGCGGCTGGCGGACTACCGCGAGATCGGCGCCCGAGCCGCCGAGTGGCAGGCTCGCTTCGACGAGCTGGACGAGCTGACTCGTTATGTCGGCGACAACCCGCTGCGGATGACGCCCGAGTACCGCGCTCGGCTGGAGCAGCTGTCGCAGGTCGGCGAAGAAATCGAGGCCCTCAATGGGCAGCTCACGCAGCTGCAACGGCAGTCTCAGCAAGACCGGCTCACCATTAGCGAAGCGCAGCAGGCCGACTTGGCCATGCTGCAACAGAACATGCAACTCGCCCCGATCTCCGGCGACAAGCTGACCAACTATCTGCTCGAGGACGAGTGGGCGACGCGCATTGGCGCTTGGGTCAACTGGATTCGTCAAAGCCGCGAGTTGATCCATCTGAAGCCGACGCGCGATCGCTACGCCTGGAACAACTCGCGCGGCATTGACGTCGTGTTCAACGCCGGACGCGTTAGCGACTTCTCGGTCAGAAATCTCTACCTGCAGGGCACGGGCCAAGTCGCCGGCCAGCTGTTCCGCTTTCGCGGCACGCTGCAGAACTTGAGCGACGAGCCACGCGCTGCGGTCGAGCCGCTGGTGCTCACGCTGGCCGCGGAGGGAGACGGCGCGGCGCACATGGACGTTGTGATGGACCGCACCGGCAAGCCTGTCGATCGCGTTCGCGTGGTCTGCCCAGCATTGCCTTGCCAGAAGCGCACCTGGGGCGATCCGGCGGAGTTCGCCATTGAAGCCAGCGAGTCGACGATGCGAATCGCCATGCAGATCGAGGTTACGGAGAACGACCTGAATGGCCGCATCGAGTTTGCCCAAGCCAATGCCTCGCTGACTCCCAGTTGGCCAGGCTCGCGTCAGAGCGCTCACGCCAATCAAAGCATTCAGCTGGCGTTGCAAGAGTTGAACGCGGTCGAGGGCGTCGTCGCCGTCTCGGGCACCCTGGACCATCCCGTCTGGAATCTGGACTCGGATCTGGGCAATCAAATCGTGGTCCAGATGCAGGATGTGCTGCGGACCGAGCTGCAACAGCGGACCGAGCTGCTGGTCCGGCAATACCGCAGCCAAGCCGACGCGGAGCTGCAAGACATGGTTGCGGCCGTCGACGCGCAAGAGCAGCAAGTGGTCGGCCAACTCGCCGCCAAATCGAGCGAACTGGAGAAGTTCCTGGCTCGCATCTCCAATCGCACCGACTTGATGGACCGCCTCGTCCACAAGGGCGGACCACTCGAGAACCTGCTACGCTAGGATCAAGGCAAACCACAACTTGATCCGCCGACGAGCCAACCATGACCGCCTGGAAGTTGAACGACCGCCCGACTCGCGACCCCAAGCTGGACAAAGACAAGTGCAAGAAACAGATTGAGAAGCTGCGAGCGCGGCTGACCGAACTGCAACAAGCACTGTATGCCGAAAGAAAGCAGAGCGTGCTGCTGGTCATCCAGGGGCTCGATGCCTCCGGCAAGGACGGCGTGGTCCGCCGCGTCTTCAATCAGGTCAGCCCGGCGGGTGTCACGCTTAAAGCATTCAAGGCGCCGAGCAAAGAAGAGTTGGCCCACGACTTTCTCTGGCGCGTGCATCCTCACGTCCCCGCCAAGGGCATGTTGCAGGTCTTCAATCGCTCCCACTACGAAGATGTGCTCATCCAGCGCGTCCATCGGTGGATCGACGAGGACACCGTCAAGCGACGGTTTGATCGGATCAACGAGTTTGAACAGCTATTGCAAGACAACAACACTCGCATCCTCAAGTTCTATTTGCACGTCTCCCGCGATGAGCAACTCAAGCGGCTGGAGGAGCGCACGACCGATCGCACGAAAATGTGGAAACACAACCCGAACGACATGGTCGAACGCGAGCACTGGGACGAATACCGCCACGCCTATGAGGACGTGTTCAAGCATTGCGGCCCGGAGATTCCCTGGACGATCGTGCCAGCCGACTCCAATTGGCAGAAAGAATACGTGGTGATCAAGCGGCTCGTGGAGACGCTTGAGGAGATGCAGCCGGAGTATCCGCTTTTGGCGGAATAGGCCATGATCCAACGAGGCTCGCGGCACCGCGTCTCCGAAGAGTTCCACGGCGTGCTGATGTTCATCGGCCTGCTGTGGGTCGTCTACATCGCCAGCTGGCTCGTGCCGAGCATCCTTACTTATGGAGTGCGTCCGGGCACGTTGCCTGGCCTGATCGGCGTGCTGACGATGCCCTTCTTGCACGCCGGCATCGGACATCTGCTCAGCAACACCATTCCCCTCGCCGTGTTGTTGGCGTTGCTCGCCGGCTCTCGGGCCAACAGCGTCGCAATTGTCGTCAGCATCGTGCTGGTCAACGGCCTGCTGCTGTGGGCGTTCAGCCTGCAGCGCGACGCCAATCATGTCGGCGCCAGTGGACTCGTCTATGGCCTGGTCAGCTTTCTGATCCTGTCCGGCTTTCTCGAATGGCGGCCGCTGTCGTTGCTCGTGTCCGTGATTGTGTTGGTCTGCTTCGGCCTCTCGACCTCCACCTGGGGCGGCATGCTCCCGCGCCAGGGCATCTCTTGGGACGGGCACTTGTTCGGCGCCATCGCCGGAGGCTTGGTGGCCTATGCGCTGACGCGCGAGGGGACGCGAGAGAAGACTCGTGGCCGGGGCGATCAAAACTCCTGAATGATCTTATCGAACTGCGGCTCGAGCAGGCCCTGCTGGTTGTCCCACTCCTTGTACTTCACTTTGCAGACGAACTTCGGAGCGAGCCAGACGCCCGGCACGGCGCAGGGCACAAACGGCTCGGGTTGAACATGGTCGGCAAACTTCTCCAACAGTTGGTCGGCCACGCCCACGGTGACGCCCTCGCTCACGTACCCGACGACGCAGAGCTTTCGACCGACTCGACTCGCGACGATCAGTGCGCGAATCTTCGGCGTCTCCGGGTCCGTCACCACCTCGGGTTGCTCGGACTTCTGCTGCGGATCAGCTGAGCTATCGGCAGCCGCTGGCGCGTCGGCGCCGGACTGCTCCTCGCCCTCCACGGAACTGGCCGGAGGCGCCACCGTGCCGAGCGCGGGGATGTAGCCAACGATCATGCACTCCGTTTCCAACAGCTTCTCATCCTCCTCCAGCTCTTCCTCCGCGACGACCTCGGTCTCGGTCTGCTTGCCGGCGCCGGGGTCTTCGCCGGGCATATTGACCATCCGCGTGCCTTTCTCGGCGAAGTCGCGAACCGCGTCCTCCATGTTGCCGTCGCCGGGAGGGGCGCCGACGCCACCGGGCCCGGCTTCCTCTTTCTGCTCCTCCACGGGGGTCGCCTTGAAGTCGAGCAGACCGGTGGGCAGCCCCCCGGTCACCAGCGAGAAGAACATCGCGCAAAAGCCGGACCAGGCGATCACCACTCGGCGTTCGGTCTTCGGCATCTCCGCGATCACGGGTCCCCAGATTGCAAATGGACTCAGCAAGTCCATCAACTTCGCGCCGCCATCCTTCAGCGAGCGATTGAGGAAGCCGACTAGATGGAGCGCGCAAAACACGGCCATCCCGACCAGCAACTGCGACGTGCCGACAATCGTGTGCACCACGGGAAAGGGCGACAACACAAATCTCAGCACCAGGCTGACCACTGCCGTGCCAACGAAGATGGCCGCCAGTTTGATGGCCCACGACGGTATGCCGGTCGGCTCATCGGAGCCCTCCTGGCCGTCGGAGACATCCACATAGGTGCCGTATTTGGAGTAGAAGCCGCAGTGCAAGCACCACGAGTTCTCCAAGTCCTCGCCCGGCGCGCCGCACTCCTTGCAACAGGGCCCAACGGCAACCCCCAATTCGCTGCCGTGATCATCGTAGTCGTCGACAAGCGGGCCCGAAGAATTCGGAAGTTTCACGTCTGTGGTCATGGCGCGGATGGGTTCAGGCAGGTTCAAGCAGGCAAAGCAAGATCGAGTTCGCCACGCAGAATCCGCCAGCGCGCAGCGATGATGGAAAATCGTAGGCCCGCCCCATGCGCGCGCGGACAATTCGCCGCACAAGCGCCTCGGCGAATCGAGAACGCGGCGCCTCAACCGTTACATCCGTCAGCAACGGAATTGCTGAAACCATCGTTCGCCGCAAAGGCAAGCTCTCGCGCGGGAGTTGCGTAGGCTCCTGAGCGATGCGCGGGCCGCGAGCTCCGCAAGGTTGTAAGGGCCGCTAGGCCCTTACGGCCGCTAGGCCAAGTCACGCGCAAAAGCCCCGACAGGGGCGACACAGGTTAGCCACCGGCGCGAGCCGGCGCAAGCCCGTGGAGCGTGACACGAGCCCTTGGACGTTGCGCCTTCGCGGAATCGTCCAAGTCACGCGCAAAAGCCCCGACAGGGGCGACACAAGGTAGCCACGGGCGCGAGCCCGTGGAGCGTGACGTGAACGTGTTGGTAACGTTGTCATGCAATTCTCAAAATCGATTGGTGCTAAAACCAACTAGCCTTCGTGACTTGCGCGACTCCTCTCGTTGCGTTACGTTCCACGGGCTCGCGCCCGTGGCTAACTTATGTCGCCCCTGTCGCCCTGCCGGGGCTTCTGCGCGTGACTTGGATGATTCGGCGGGATTAGGTTACGTTCCACGGGCGCGCGCCCGTGGCTACCTTGTGTCGCCCCTGACGGCCTGCCGGGGCTGTTGCGCGTGACGCGCCACTCCACAAGTGCGATCCGTTACGTTCCACGGGCTCGCGCCCGTGGCTAACTTATGTCGCCCCTGTCGGGGCTGTTGCGCGTGCGCGCCACCCCACAAAGTGCGATCCGCTACGTTC
>JAGQPF010000310.1 GCA_020426845.1 Planctomycetales bacterium | reverse complement strand
GAATGATTGCGGCCAAGGCTTGGTCGGTGAGGTCGCTGAGTTGCTTGTCGTCGATGACTATCGACGGAAGGCCGGGTTTTGCTGGTGGCGGGGCTGGTGGTCGCTTCCGTTTGCCCTTTGGCTTGTACTGCTTGGTGACCTTGCCCAGGGCCTTTGCGACCGTCATCTGGCCGTAGGTTTGCTCGCCATGCACTTCGTCCCACTTGGGACGCATGAGTCCGGAGCTGCGGAACAGCCGGTCAATCTGCGCGGCGTCCTTCGTGTAGAACGCCAACGTAAACACAACCGAGGAATCTGCTTCGCTGGCGGAATTGAAATGGGAGTTCCAGTCGCCCGACCAGAGTGCCGAGAACTTGGCGCCGCTGCGGCGCTGGTTCGACGCAAGCTCGATGATTTCGTTGTCGTCGAGATGAACGTGACCGTTGTTGCTGGGCTTGGGACCTGGCGTTCCCGACGACACTGGCGGCGCGTCACTGTGGCCATCGTCGCCGAAGACGGTCAGATAGAGTGCATCGAGCTGTGTTTGCCGCTCCTCAATGCTTGCCGGCGTTTTGCTGAGCCTCTCCCCGGTGACAGTGAAAAACCGATCGCGGTCATAGATTTCGACTTCGCCGTCGTGGTAGGCCTTGCGGCAGCGCGATCCTGGTTTGCTCGCTTGCACGAACACCTTGATGCCAGTGCCCGAAGGACTGACTTCGCTGTAGCTGGCAAGCTGCTCGACGATCTCCTGCGCCCAGTCCTTGAGCTGGCCGCTTTCGGGATCACGGCAATCGTCCAGATCGACGCCGCAATAGGCGTCGTCGGCTGTGAACACGAATCCCAGGCCGGCGAGGCTGGAGTCATTGCTGCAGGCAGCAATCGCTTCGTCGAACGTCCCCCACGTGGATGCGTCCGTCGAACTGGCAAACTCGCCGGTGTGCGGATTGATCGGCGACTTGGTTGGTTTGCCTTCCCGCTCGATGTATTTCCACGCAACCCACTGCGGGCTGTCGCGTGCGCCGGCCGGCGCGTTGGCATGAATCAGATGCAGATCGACGGATGCCGCGGAGCTCATGTTTCGATCTCCCGCGGTCTGTCGGCAACTGACGGCTGCTCAGTCCCACGTCGCTCGATCTCTCGGTCCAAATACCAACGGGCCTTCCGCAGGTCTTCGAGATAGCTTTCCTTGTGGGCAGCCCGCGCGACGTATTTCACGACGTTGCCCAGATGGAATCCCAACGACCACGCTTCGATTGCGTCGATCACTTCGATGCCGCCGAACGTGTAGTGGCGAGGAGGCACGACTGGATCGTGGCTCGCTTGCGGTTGAGCAGTCATGCGGGCACCTCCAGCGGCGAAGCCGGTTCGGCGGAGGATGCCCACAGGTTAAGAAACGTCCGCCGCCGGATCGTGTTGTTCTTCTTGACGGCGTTGCGGAGGCCCCAGCGGTCGCCCATCAGGATGCAATACCGTGCCGCGCGGGTGACGGCGGTGTAGAGCCAGTTGCGGTCGGCGAAATAGTGCGACTTGTGGCAGAGCACGACGACGCAGGGGAACTCGCTGCCTTGCGCCTTGTGCGCCGTGAGTGCGTAGGCGAGCTGGACGTTGAGCACCTGCTCGTCCTTGATGTGCCGCACGCCACAGCCGTCGAAGTCGATCCAGTAGCCGCCACCAGGTCCAGGATCGATCTCAACGACACGGCCAATCGTGCCGTTCATCACACCGAGGCCGTAGTCGTTGACGGTTTGGATAACCTTGTCGGCAACCGCGAACTTTCGGGCAACCTCGCCATGCAGCAGTCGCTGCATCATTTGGTTGACGGCTTTGGTCCCGAGCGGGCCGATGTGCGTGGGGGTGATGATCTGGACGTCGTTGATTGGGTCGAGATGCAATCGATCCGGGATCTTTCGCAGGACAAGTTCTCGCAGATAAACCTGGATCTGCTGAGGATCCTGGAAGACGTCGACGACCGACCAGGCTGGATCGTCCACGGCTGTAGGAGCGATCGCGCCGGACAACACTGCCATGCTGTTGGTCTTAAGCACGCCAGCCTGACGCACCACTTCATCGAGAATCACGGTCGGCACCAGGTTGTGCTGGATCACGTCCCGCAGCACATTGCCGGGTCCGACCGGAGGCAGTTGGTTGTGGTCGCCGACCAGGATCAACCGCGTGCGCGTGAAATCGATGCGCCGCAGCAACTCAGCCATCAGCGGCACATCCACCATCGAGACCTCATCGACGATCACGACGTCGTAACCGGGATCGGCGTCATCGTCGTCATTGCAGGGCTGCGACAGGCTTTCCCGATGAAACTCGTGTCCGTCATACTCCAGCAACCGGTGGATTGTCTTGGCTTCGAGATCGAGTCCCTGAGCGCGAAGTGATTCCTCGATCCGCTTGGCCGCCTTGCCGGTCGGAGAACAAAGGGCAACGCGAAGGCGGGAGTCTTGAAATGACATCGCCAGGCGGGCCAACACATAGGTCTTGCCGGTACCGGCACCGCCGGAGATGACGACGATCCCGTATCGCAGCGCAGCACGATAGGCTTCCGCTTGCTTGTCTTTCAGTCCGGTCAGCTGCAGACGTATTCCGGCCAGCGGACGATCTGCCCAACCTTGCAGGTCGAATACGGACTGTATAAACCGTTCCGTCTCCAGGCACCACGGCGTTGTGACGGCATTGCCGTCGGCGACCAACAGCCTTTCCTGCAGCAACCGTTCGGCGGCCTGCCGGATCACGTCTCGGCTATCGAGCGTATCCAAGAGCAGCAGGTCATTGGCTTTGTCCAGCAGGTCTGCACCGGCCGTCCAAGTGTGACCCGAGCACAATTCATCGCCTACGATAAAGAGCAAGCCAGCCTCGATACGTCCACAATGGTCCTTGGGTGTGCCCATGGCGCGGGCGATCTTGTCGACCTTCTTGACGCCGTAGCCCTTCACGTAACGGATCAGCTGATACGGATCGGCACGGAGCACGCCGACCACCGAGTTGCCGAACGTCTGCAGCAGCGTCTCCATCTGATGATGGGTCAGACCGAAGCTGGCCAGGTACGAGCGAATCTCGTTGTCGGCGCTGTGGGCGATCCAGGCTTCACGGAGCGACTCGAGCGTGGACTTGCGAATGCGCAGCTCCCGGTGCAGCTCGTCGATGTCCTGGCGGATCAAGCGATCCAGGTGCGCTGCGCTGGCGGCGTGAGCCACGATCTTGCGCGCTGTGGCCTCCCCAATGCCGACGAACGCCGGATGCTTGGCCAAGTACTGAACCAATCCCTCGGGGCTTTTTGGCAGCTCGTAGCTGAGACTGTCGGCAGCGAACTGCGGGCCGTACTTCGGATCGACTTTCCAGCGACCGACCAGTGTGACCAGGTCGCCTTCGTTGGCACAAAACGGACCTCGGAACCGGACACGATCACCGGTGTCGGAGAGGAGAACACCGGCGGAAAACTTGGGACTCGTGAAATAGGTACGGTCCACGGTGCCGCTGATTCTGTTAGGCATCGGGCGCACCTCCCTGTGCCGCCAGCGTTCGCACGAACATCCGCAGGTAGGCATTCGTGAACGCGCAGGCAGCCTGGCGGGAGCCGCACCAGTAGACGGGGACGCCCCAATGCAGCGCGATATGCAGTGCCGCACCCAAGATTGCCTGCGGAGCGACGGATCGCAGCACATCTTCGTGGCGGCCACGCAGAACGTCGTCCAGGTTGGCTTCAACCACGACGCCGGCGGCATCCATGCCAGCCAGCTTCTGCAACTCGGCCGCAAACCGAGTCGCGTCGTGGATTACCGTGTGGACAAAGTCGGCGAGGCTCTTGCGTTCTACGGCGACGCGGTCCTCGAAGCCTGCCACCGAATAGTCGCCCGCGTCGAGCTTGGCGCGGACCACCGGACAGGTGAACGAGTACGCCTCCTGCTCCCGCGAATCAATGACGATGTGAAACCTCATGCCGGCGTTACATCCGTGATTGCAAAAAAAAGGAGCCGAGGCGGGCACGGGGAGTCTTTCCCTGCCGGCATGATGCGGACCCGGCGATGCCGCATCGTCGATTGCCTGCAGGGCACGCCATCCCGCCTCGGCCGCACCCGTGGTCACAGGAGTGCTTTGGTGCCGGCTTCATCTCTGATCAAAACGGAGTCTCGTCGGCCGACAGTTGACCGGCAGCATTCGCCGCGATCTGAATCCGCTTGTTGAAATAAACGTTCGTGTACTCGCCGCGCGTCCGCTTGGTGACCTCAAGAGTCACGTCGAGCAGTTCTTCGAGGCGTCGCGCCAGGTCGCTGAACTTTGCCAGCTCCAATCCCACGGTCTTCAGGTCGCCCTTCACGAACGGAAGAGCCGCCGGCGTGATCACCGAGTTTTTGAAAATGTGCCGGCCCGTCTGCGACCCGGCGATTACGATCAAGTCCCACTTGATCATCGGGTCGCCTTTCTGGCTGCGGTCCAGCCGCACCTCGTCGATCCGGGCCTGGTACTTGCCGTCGGGGACTTCATCGAAGCTGGGCGCTTCGGCTGAAGAGAAGTCATCGTCGAACGCACTGAGGTCAACGCCACTGTTGTCAGGAGCAAAGCTATCGTCGTACTCGCTCATTTCTGAACCTTTCCGGTTTGGGTGCTACCCGGCTTTGAACGTTCGGCCGCTGGCCCGGTGCCGGGAGTATTGCCGGGAGCAGCAGCCGTGAATGCTTTGACGAACGCGTCGTAATCGAGGGGCAAGACATCCGGCAGGCGACCAGTGCGGTCACCGGCCTCGTAAGTCGGATGCGGTTTCGTGCGCATGACGCGATCGATAGTTACATTGCCGGAGGCCTCTTTGCGCGGAATGGCGTCGCCGTACAAGATGATGTCGACCAGGCCGAGCACAACGCCGCGAGCGCGATCGGGCAGACTGGGCTGCGTCTTGGTGTACTCGCCAGTTCGCGTCTCAATGGTCTTGTCTTGCGCGTGCGAAATGAGAACGAGACCGTAAGGCAAACTGGCCAACCGTGTGAGGACGCGGTGCCATTCGTTCTTCACCAGGGCCCAGCCCTTGCCGTGGCCCATATCGCCTTCGTATTCGATGTTGTGCTTCGCGCAGACGTGTTCGCTGCAGAATTTGAAGGCGTTGTCGGCCGTATCGATCACGATCGTCTTGAACGGGTGGTTCCCCTGGGCGACCAGCTTGCACGCCGCGAGAAAGTCGTCCCAGGTGTAGGTCGGGACCTTGAAGACTTCCAAGTGGCTGAGTCCAGGCTCGCATTCGAAGAAGACAGCTTCGGGAAAGCGACTCGCGAACGTCGACTTGCCGAGCTTGGGTGCCGAATACAGCAGGATGGTCTGCTTACTGAGGTCGGTGATCGGTTTGGTGCGTTGTGTGGGCAACGTCAAAGTCATCTGGGTGCTCCTTGTCAAAAAACGGGTGCTTCGGAATCGGCCGGCGTCAGTTCCTCGTGTGGCAGCGCGATGTCGTACAGGTTGTCAGCCACGTTCGGGTTGAATCCCGATTGGCAGTAAGGCAGGTACTCGCAGGGGCGCTGGAACGAGAAACAGTTCGATGTGTTGAGCAGCCATTTGCCGCGACGGCGGGCGTCGAGATACTGCTGCGTGATTTCCCAGACCTCTTCCTGCAACATCGCCAGGCGATCTTCGGAGAGATAAATGTGCTCGCGGTGGAAGGCGTCAGGACGGGCGTACCACTCGGCGAGACGAGCCTGGAACTCCTCATCGGACTCCGGCATTTGCCGCTTGGCGGTCGATCGGCCGCTCTTGTTCTTCGCCGCCAATTCCATGCGCCGCGCTTCGTACTCGGCCTCCGTCTCGCCTGCCTTCTGCTTCAGGCGCGACTTGAGCAGGACGTTGTAGAT
>JAGQPF010000309.1 GCA_020426845.1 Planctomycetales bacterium | reverse complement strand
TGGTAGAACGCATCGCGTCCACCCTCCGCGAGCTGTCGCAGCGTGGAGGCGAGCCGAGGATTGCGGAACAGGTCGCCCTTCTGCGGTGGCTTGCCGCCGGGCAGAAAGGTCTCGCGAAAGCCCGGGAACTCGGCCAATGCCTCACCGCCTTTCCAGGCGTCGGCAATCACTTCCGAGACGGGAAAGCCCTCCTCGGCGTAGCGTATGGCCGGCGCCAGCAACTCGGACATCGGCAGCTTGCCGTAACGTTTGTGGAGCGTGAACCAGCCGTCGACGCATCCCGGGACGGTCACCGGCAGCGGACCGCGCGCGGGGATGGAGCTCAGTTTGCGCTGCTGAAACACATCGAGCGTCAGCGCACGAGGCGAGCGACCACTGCCGTTCAGCCCTGTCAGCTTGCCTTCTTTCGCGTCCCACACGATGGCGAACAGATCGCCCCCGATGCCATTGCCCGTTGGCTCCATCAGTCCGATCGTGGCATTCGCCGCAATCGCCGCGTCGACGGCCGATCCGCCTCGCTTGAGAATGTCAATTGCCACCATCGTTGCCAACGGCTGGCTGGTTGCGGCCATGCCGTGCCGAGCGACGACTTCCGATCGTGTCGCGAACATCTGGCCCGTCACACGATCTGCCGCTGTCGCGTTGACGGCGGGCAATAACGACGCGACCAACGCGGCTGATGCGGCCAATGCGGCAACCAAGCCGATCGGTGAGCAACAAGCTGCGTGGCCAGCGGACAGAGACGAGACAGCTGGGCGTTGTTTCATGGCGTTCAATCGCGGTGGGTCGACGAGAAGTAGAAGCGGGTGTCGATCGAAAATAAATCCATGCCGGGGTATCAATCGGTTTTCGATCCCAGGCGTCGTTTCACCGCCGACGCGACGCGGCGCAGCCAGCTGGCTTGAGGCGCAGGCGCCGGATCGCCGGGACGTTGTTGCCAAAGTGTTCCGTGGCCGTCTCGAGCTGACTGGTCGGCGGGACTGGTGTAGTAGTACAACGCGATCGACTTACGAGTGACGCCGGGCGGGCACGCCAACGGATCCGGATGGCCGTGGTACGAGTCCGAGGTTGTGCGAAAGACGACGCAACGATTCAACTGAGGCGCGATGCGCTGCACGCAGTGAGTCATCTGCCGATCCCACAGCTCAAGATGCCCGCGCCACTCGTCCTGCCAGTCGGGGTTGAGAAACAGCAACAGATTCAG
The DNA here is from genome assembly GCA_020426845.1 of Planctomycetales bacterium. GTDB lineage: Bacteria > Planctomycetota > Planctomycetia > Pirellulales > Pirellulaceae > JAGQPF01. Next base: position 6,997 of record JAGQPF010000309.1, on the reverse strand, counting down.
GCGCCGGTCGAGATGCAGCCGCGGGTGGCGATTGAAGTCGGCGTGCACAGCCAGCACGGCTCCGGGGAGACTTTGGTGCAGTCCGCCGCCGGCCAAATGCGGATCGGGGATCAGACCCTCAATGCCGGTCACTCGCTCCAGCCACTTCAGGCAATCAGCCGAGTGCAAGTCCCAGATCAGCCGTCGCAACTCGGGGCCGAGCTGGCGCTCGTCGCTGAAGCCGAGCTTGTTCGCCTGCCTGACGGCATCGCCTTCCACCGCATCATTGCGACGCCACGCCAGCGGCGCGTCCGGTCGCGGAAATTCTGCCAACAACGAATCCAGGCACGACTCATTGAGAAAGTTGTCCACAACCAAATGCGGGAACGGGTCCGCTGCCGAGAAGCGTTGCGCGTCCTCCTCCACATGGGCCAAGTGACGTTCAAAGTCGATCAGAGATTGCATGCGTGATCTGCGGTCGAAGGGCGAGCGATGTGCACATCCGAATGAGGCGTTTCTCCTGGATTCAACGGCTGCTTGGTTATCGCCCGCTCTCGGCGGCGACGCGATAGAGGATGTCGCCGCGGCGCAAGAGCAAGCTGCCGTCCCCGGGAGCGATGGCGGCGTAGAGCACCGGTCCGCCGAATCCCATGCGGTCGGTTTGGGCGTTGGCGCCGTCCCACAAGCTGTTCACCGCCACCTGCTCGTGTTTGCGGCCTGTCTTGATCACCGTGGTGCGGCCATCTTTGCCAAACAAGTAGAGCAGATCATTGGAGACGATGGGCGTGGCCCAGATGCTGCCGGCCGACCGGCTCGCGTAAAGCTCTTCGCCAGTCGTCGCATCAAGGCAGAACACGACGCCAACTCGATTGACGAAATAGGCCAAACCATCGTGGACGACGGGTGAGCCGAATGAGGAGGACGCTTTTCCGGCTTTCCACAACCATGTCGGCTGAAAACCGCCGCCGTCGATGGGCCGCACCTCCAGCACGCCGTTGGTCGAGCCGGCGCCGGCCTCTTCGCCGCGTCCTTCCGATGCGCCGATCAGCAGTCGTCCGTCGCCGACCGAGACCGGCGTGGCGGTGGTGTTCCCGGACACGTCGTTGAACCGCCAAAGCTCCTTGCCGTTTTCGGGGTCGTAGCCGACCACGGCGCCGGCGCCGCTCAACACGAGATGCGTCAGTCCGCCGATCGGCGCCAACCGCGGGCTGCTCCAGCACGTCTTTCCAATGCCGGCGGACTTCCAAATCGTTTTTCCGGAATCCTTGTCCAACGCCGCGACGTACGGATCGCTCTCGCGCTCAATCCAGACAAACAGGCGATGTTCGTCCTGTTCTAACGAGGCGCCGATGCCATGGCGTGACTTGATCGGTCCGTAGTCCGCGACCAAGTCGCGCTCCCACCGGACCTGCCCGTCTTTGTCGAGCGAGACGAGGTTGCCGCCCTCGAACAGCGCGATCACTCCGCCCGCGTGACAGACCGGCGTCGGCGCCGCGCGGCTCACGTAGTTGGTGCTCTCCTCGGGCGAGCTGTTTTTCAGCTCATGGCGCCAAAGCTCCTTGCCCGTGTCGAGCTGCAGCGCTTGCACCAGCAGCTGCTCCTTCTGTTTGCCGGCCTGGCTAGTGACATAAATCTGTCCTGCCGCAGCCACGGGACTCGACTGACCATAGCCAGCCAGTTTCTGCTGCCAGGCGAGTCCCCGGGTTGGCGACCAGTTGGCGGGGCAAGGCCCTGCGGCCACGATATGCCCGCCGTTTTGAAAGCTCGTCCAGCCGACCGCCGCCGGAGCAGCGACGGGCTGAGTCGCCGGGGGCGGATGGATCACATCCAACTGCTCGGTCTTGCCGGTCTGCATGCTGGCGCCGCCCACCGAGAGCAGCTTCCCGCCGGGCAGCGGCAGCATGCGGTGGAAGAAGCGATCTTGCTCCAGCTTGCCCGCCAGCTCCCACGCCTCGCCGTCCTCCGACAGACGTTGCAGCTGGCCGCTGAGCGTGGTGACATAAAGATGACCTCCGGAGGCGAAGGCGGAGGCGCCGAAGCCGTCCAACGGCTTGCCAAGCAGTGCGGGGCCGGACTGCCAGAGTTTGCTGGCGGGGTCGTAGACATCGACACGAGTCGTGGTCTTGCCCGAGGGCTGCATGCCGCCGATCGCATAGAGCCGTCCGTCGTATGCGGCAACCGCCAAGGCGCGACGTTGAAAGGGCGGCGCAGGCAGCGGCTGCCAGCGCCATTGATCGCGCGGCTGCGTCAGGTCGAGCCGGTAGGCCAGCTGTCGCCAGACGGTGGCTTGCTCCCCGCGCATCTGCCAGCCGCCCACCACGTAGATGGCGCCGTCCAAAACCGCCGCGTCAAACGAGGATCGCGGTTCGGGCAGCGGCGGCAACTCCGTCCAACGACCTGTCGCCGGATCGTACTCGGCCGCTCCTGCGAGCGACCATAGGTCCTGCTCCTCCGCCTCTTTGTTTCTCGCCTCAAAGCCGCTGAGTCGATAGAGCTTTCCATTGGCGGCGACCATCGCCAGCCCCTGCAGCCTTGGCCCGTCGCTCAGCCGCTCCCACTTCGCGTCGCTGCCCAGCTTCGCGTCGCTGCCCGGCTTCTCGGCGTCCCACGTCGAGGGGGTTCCCAGCTTCAGCCGCCAAAGCGTGTTGGCTTGAGCCTCGCGATGATAATGATGGGCGCCGCCTCGGTGTCCACCATAGAGGTACAAGTCCGAGCCAATGATGGCGGCGCCGAAACTCGTGACGGGCTCGGGTAGCACAGGGAACGGATGGGTCGTCCTCACCGTGGCGACGTCGCTCGAGTCGGCCCAGCAACACCGGCCGGTCATTCCCCAGAGCAAGCTCACGGCGACAGCCGTCCGTGCAATCGACAACGTGGCGAACTTCATGAAACGGCTCCCGAATCGAAGGGCTGTAAGTGCCAACGCAGAGGTCATAGGACGGCCCGGCTCCGCCAGCCGCCGAATTCATTGTGCACCAGGGAACGCCCTGAGCCAATCACCGGCGTTTCCGATGCCGCTTGCGCTGTTCGCGGCGATGTGTGAACACGATTTATCTTTTGGCGCTCCCAGCTCAGCGGCGCTCGGCGGCAAGAATCGCCTCGACCGCGGCGTGCACGCCGTTCGGCTGGCCATTGAGGTATCGAGCGGGATCACGGGAGGCGTCAAGTCTTAGCTCGCGCGCTGAACTGGCAGCCAACTGCTGGCGGATTTCTGTCACGATGCGCCGCACTGCCTCGGCGTTGCCGCGCCAAAGGCTTTCCCACAGCGCGGGGGCGATCACGGAACAGCCCAGTTGTCGCAGCCGCCGCTCCTGTCGGTCATATTGCCGCGGAAAGGCGACTCCGAGGTGCGGGATCTGCAGCGCGGCGGCCTCATGTGTGGTGTTGTAGCCGCCTCCCCCGAAGATCAGGTCGACAGCAGATAGTCGGCCAAGCAGAGGCCAGCTGCTCGACTCGCTTGCGTCCGCCAAGCTGGCTAGGCTGGCCAGGCTGGCGAGTCGCACCTCCAGTTCCGGCATGGCCCGTGCCAGCTGCTTCGCAACCTCGGCGAACTGCCGCGGCTCCTCACCGCGCCCCGCTGCCACGACCAGCACTAACCGGCGTTCGCCGTCGCAACCCCAACCCGCTCGAGCCGTCGCTGGCGATGCGAGCTCAGCCGGATCCAGGACAAGCCACGCCGCGGTCGTCACGGCCAGACCCGCCAGCTCGCCGTGCTCTCCGGGTGACAGAATCAAGTCATAGTGCGGGGCCCAATGCGTGCGGATCTCGTAGACATCCAGGTATTCCGGGGAGATGTCGCGATGCGTCCAGACTTTCAACGCGTCGCCGGTTGGCAACCAGGGCGCCAGCTCCCCGCCGAGCCCTCGCGGAAACGTGTCCACGATCACGGCGTCCCACGGCTGGCTGAGCAGCGCGTTCATCGCTCGGCCCGACTCCGCCGGCGTCAACTGCGGTGGCAGCAGTCGCAGTTCACAGGAGGCGTGGAGCTGCTTGCCGGTCCCGGCTGTTCGCGGTGTCAACATTGCCAGCTGTTGACGGTTTGCCGGCGCCTGTTGGTGCAGCCAGTCGGAGTTAGCCACGATGACGCACTCAACTCCGCGTCGGACGGCGGCGCGAGCCAGGCTGAAGCTGCGTTGGAAGTGCCCGAGCCCGCCGCCTAAGGCATAGAACAACCATCTCGGCGCGGGCATGGCAGAGTCACCATTGGGGGGCCGGCGCGAATCCTGCGGCCAAACCGCAACAATCACAGGCTGGCAGCCTGTGCTGCGACGGAGAAATCATCACAGGCTGGCAGCCTGTGCTACGGATCGGCTCAGCTTTCGCTCATGTCCATTTCAAAGTCGCCATCGCCCTCATGCAGCATGCTCTCGGCATCTCCCGAGGTGAAGTCGTTGCCGTAGTAGTCGTTGTCGCTGTAGTGGCTGTAGTAAGCGTGTCCCCAGTAGCCAGTGCGGTAACGGCCGTAGCCACGGTAATAGTGATCGCCGTAGAAGTACGGGTCCTCGTAGCCCGAGTCGTTGGACCAGCGTTGGCGCGACTCGCCGCGGCGCTGCTTGAGATCCAGCTTGGCGCAGCTCGTGCAGTAGGGCTCGTTGTCAACATAGTGGGTGTGCTGTTCGCACACGGGCTTGCCGCACTGTGCGCAAGCGGCGTCGGGCAGATTGCCGCATTCGTGTTGAAACAGAAAGCCCGAACGCTCATTGCAGGACTTGGGGTCCCAGGCGTCGCCGGTGCTCATGAAGCCAGCCTCAGAAAGTGGAGTGATCGGAGCAAGGTGAGTCAGTGCGCGTGGGCGTGCGCTGCGGCGTGTGACAACTGGAGATGCACCGCCAGGGCGGCCCGCATCCGCTCGTCCTGAATCACGTCCAGGCCCAGGCAGGCGAACGCCAACGCGTCGATGGGAGATTGCGTATAGAGCACGGTCTTGTCAGCGGGATCGCGGAGCGAAGTCTTGCCGTTGCGAGGCTTCACTTTGGACAGACTCTTGTCATCGGGCGCCTCCAACTCGTAGCCGTAGTCTCGCTTTTTGATGCGGATCAGCAGTTTGTCGGCGTTGTCCTCGAGTTTCCAATCGCCGTCCTCCTGCCGGATCAGCTTGAACAGCTCGGTCTCTTGGTCGGGACCTTCGACTTTGACACGTCCCTCTCGGGCGTTGCCGACGATGTACCCGAGCACCTTGTCCTCGGGGTCTTTGACCTTCAGCTTGTGCTCCGAGGTCGTGTAACGCGCGAGCTCACGCTCCTCGGCGTCCACCAGCTTGGCGCCGTCGGTTCGCCATTTGATCGAGTATCGCGTCTTGCCATCGCCCGACTTGACCTTGACCTTCTCGGGCAGCGCTTCTTCGCCATGCCCCTCCTGCTCCGCGTGTGCGGCGCCTCCGCTGGCGCCAGTTACGCGCGGCGCCACTTGATCGCCGCTGTGGCTGTGACTCGCATCGCCATGACTCGCCGCGGTCGCCGCGTGTTGTCCGGCCGCGCTTGGCTCGCCGTGTCCCGCGTCGGCATGAGAGACATCGGCATCGGCATGTGCGTTGGTCGCATCGCCATGCCCCGCATCGCCATGGGCGCCATCGTCGGCGTGATTGTGAGCGACCGACTCCGAATGGCCGTCGTGGCTAGGGTCTGCGTGGCTTGCATCATCTCCGCCGCCACAGCCTAGGGACCAGGGGAGCAAGACGAAGCCGAGCAGAATTGCGAGGGTGTGGTTTCTCATTCTGCGTCTCTTTCCGCTTTGGTGATGACACGGGACAGGTTGAGCACCTGATACAAACTGAGCAACATCATGGCCACCAAGTGAATGCCATGCGGAGTATCGGACGACTTGCCGAGCGACGGCGCGTTCCACTCAGTCTTCGTAAACGCCTTGATGGCCAGCCCGCCGTCTTCGACGGCAATCCCTTTGAGCGCTGCCCAAGGAGGCAGTTGCACGGCGCCGGCCGCTTGTTGGCCGATTTCCGAAAGTTTCGTGTAGCGATGCGTCTTCGGTTTGAGCCGCACGTTCGCAGCCAGGCATGACTTGGTTTTGCTTTTGTGCTTCGATTTGCCGCTGGCCGATGTTTTCCATCGGCTCCGTTGCTGGTGCCGCTCCGTTAGTTCGACGCGGCACAGGGTGCCGTCCAGCAACTTGGCTTCCACTCGCATCCAATCATCGTGGTAGAGCTTGAAATCCCAGACCCCGACTTTGCCTTTGGTCTGAAAGTTTTCGCGCGTCGCGACCGGCTTCAGGCTCAGCATCACCGCGACGGGAGTGTCGGCCGCAATATCGCGCCGCAGCAAGTCCATCACTGAATGCATCATTTCGTAGCGGCGGTCCTCGACATCGTAGTGGTGTGCCTTGACGGCAAAGACGATGGCCACGATGGCAACCGCCAGCAGCGAGACGACCCAAATCCCGGCCAGCAACGGTTGCGATTCGCCGAACAGCATGCCTACCAGTGCGAGCGGAATCAGCAACGCGCCGCCGCAGCCGAACTTCATCGTCTCGCTTTCCTTCTGTTTGTCCAGCGAGCGAATGGACTGCAGATCCGCGAGAATCTCCTCGGCCGTGGCCGTATTCTCATAGACCCGCGTCTTGAGGAACCGCTGAAAAGCCTCAGACATTTCGCCTCCCGATGGTAAACAGTGCCGGCGCCAGCATCCTGTCGAAAAACACCCCACTGGCAATCGGAACCGTTCATCATGCTGACAATGCTGGTCCGATTTCGTCGCGCATCCCAAAATCTTGGGCCGACGTGCCGAAGGTGCCGCGAATTCTATCGCATTTGCCACCAAATTGCACCTTTGAGTTTGCGCTTCGCGCGTAGCATGGGCGCCCCCGCGCATCCCGCCCGTAGCATGGGCGTCCTCGCCCGTGCAGCACTGCGCAGCCCCACCGCGCCGGCCAAGGCACGCTTCGCGCGTAGCATGGGCGCCCTCGCCCGTGCAGCACTGCGCAGCCCCACCGCGCCGGCCAAGGCACGCTTCGCGCGTAGCATGGGCGTCCTCGCCCGTGCAGCACTGCGCAGCCCCACCGCGCCGGC
>JAGQPF010000308.1 GCA_020426845.1 Planctomycetales bacterium | reverse complement strand
TGCGATTGCGCTTCCCTACGGCGCCGTGATTCCGTGGTGGAAGCGTGCCTTCGACCTGACCGTGGCCGTGGTGCTGCTGGTGCTGCTCTCCCCGTTGCTGCTTGTGATCGCCGCCTACATAAGAACCGCCTCTCCAGGACCGGCGTTGTTTTTTCAGCAACGCGTGGGGGCGATGGGCGAGACGTTCTGGATCTGGAAATTCCGCAGCATGCGCACCGACACCGACCAGTCTCGACACGCGGCCCACCTGCTCGAGGTGAGCCAGTCCGGCAGCACGCCGAGCAAGCTCGACACCTCGCGGGACCTGATCCCCGGCGGCGCGTGGCTGCGTCGTTGTTCGCTGGACGAACTGCCGCAACTCGTCAACGTGCTGCGTGGCGAGATGAGCATTGTCGGTCCGCGGCCCGACGTGCTCGAGCCACACCACTACGACGCATGGGCGCTTGAGCGGTTTCAGGTAACCCCCGGCGTAACCGGTCTGTGGCAGGTCTCCGGCAAGAACAGCTCCACCTGGGAGGAGATGCTGCGGCTGGACGTGACGTACGCCCAGCGCCGCTCTCCTTGGCTGGACGCGCAGATCCTGCTGCGCACGATTCCCCTGCTGTTTGGCGGCAACTCTTCGTGAGCGAGTCCGGCCGATGCGCCGCCATTAGAAACTCCTTGATCTCCATCCTGATACTTTTCTGCCGTCCAGAGGGAACGCTTTTATGATCCGTTTCGGAGTAATCGGCCTCGGCTACTGGGGCCCTAATCTGGTGCGCTGTTTCAACGAGCTGGAAAACGGGCGCGTAACGCTGGTTTGCGACCGTGACATCAGCCGGCTGAACGCCATTACCACTCGGTTCCCCGGCATCAAGCCGACCGAGTCGGTGGAGGACGTGTGGTCCAGCGACGCCATCGACGCGGTTGTGATCGCCACGCCAACCAGCACACACTACGAACTGGCCAAGCGGGCGATCGAGTGCGGGTTGCACGTGTTTGTTGAAAAGCCCCTGGCGCAGACCGTCGAGCAGTGCGAAGACCTCATCGCGCTGGCCACGGCCAACGGAACCCAGTTGTTCGTCGGCCACGTGTTCCTGCACTCCGCTCCGGTGATCAAGCTCAAAGAGCTGGTCGACTCCGGCGAACTCGGCGACGTGTGCTACGTGAGTTCCTCGCGGCTCAATCTGGGGCCTATCCGCAAGGACGTCGACGTGCTCTGGGACCTCGCGCCGCACGACATCTCGATCATGCTCCACCTGCTTGGACAGGCGCCGCAGCGGGTGAGCTGCTCGGGGCTGGCGCACCTCAACCGGCGGCTGTGCGACGTGTGCAACCTCACCCTCCATTTTGCCGACAACCGGGTGGGGCTGATCCACGTCAGTTGGCTCGACCCTCTCAAGCGGCGGGTCATGACGATTGTCGGCAGCAAGCAGATGGCGGTCTACGACGACCTCGGGCAAGAGAAGATCAAGATCTACGACAAGGGAGTAGAAACCCCAAAAGAACCGACGAACTTTGGTGAGTTTCAGTTCAGTTACCGATACGGCGGCAGCTACAGCCCGTGGCTCAAAGAATTCGAGCCCCTCAAGGCCGAGTGCTCTGCGTTTGCCGACTGCATTGAGACGGGCGCCACCCCCACAACCGATGGCCGCAACGGCGCCGAGGTAGTCGCCGTGCTGCAGGCAGAAAAAAACACGCTGTAC
>JAGQPF010000307.1 GCA_020426845.1 Planctomycetales bacterium | reverse complement strand
GGCAACGCTGTGAAGCATTTCTAAGAGTTGATTGATTCGGTTGTTTCCGAGGATTTAGGGCCAGAGGATGCAATTGGCTTAGTTGGCCTTGCAGGGAATCTGACCTCCTTCAGATCCTCCAATTCCACGAAACCCCTGTGTTTCTCGTCTCAAAATGCTTCACAGCGTTGCCTGTCGGGGCTGTTGCGCGCGATCCACCGGTTCTCTAGCTTGTGTGCCGATTCGCTAGCTTGTGCGCCGGTTCGTTGGGCTTGTGCGCCGGTTCGTTGGGCTTGTGCGCCGGTTCCCTGGGCTTGCGCCCAGGGCTAACGTCTGTCGCCCCTGTCGGGGCTGTTGCGCGCGCCCTCACTGGTTCGCTAGCTTGCGCGCCGGTTCGGTTCGCATGCGCGCTGGGCTCGTTGAGTGTCGCTAGCTAGCGATCGTTGTAAACTCGTGTGACCTCTTCCTTGATCACCGGTGTAGGCGATTCCTGGCTGCGAATTTGCACTCGCAAGCGATGGTCGCCCGCGGCGCCGCCTTGAACGGCCAGGCGGTAGACGGCGTCACCATTCGGGGCGAGCCGCGCTAGTGGTGCAAAGGCGACTACGGCGCCGTCCACCTGGTGCTTGGTGGGGCCGTCGGCGTTGACGAGCCGCATTCCCTCGGGCAATTGCGCGATCACTTCAATGTCGGCGTCGGTCTTGGAGCCGTTGTTGGTGACCCGGATCTCGTACATCGTCTCGCTGCCGACCTCGATCGGATCATTGACGTCATTCACGGTGAAGACGAGCTCATTGAGACTTTCCACGGCCAGATTGTGCTCGGCTCGAGAGGCGGTGTTCAAGTTGCCGCGAGCCTCGGCACGCAGCGCTTGCTCGCCCGCGGACACGGGCAGTGTGGCGAACTGCACTTTGCCCGATTGCCCTTTCGGCAGCTCTTCCAATCGCCAGAAGATCGCATGGTTTTGCGGTTGGTAGCGCCCCTGATGGCTCGCCGTTTTGAACTCCAAGCCCTGCGGCAGGTACACAACCGCCTGGATGTCCCGCGCGGTGGCGGTGCCGGGATTGGCCAATTCCAGCTCGAAGGAGGCTTCGCGACGGAGGTACCGTTTGCTGGGGCCGAGGATCTTGGTCTGCAAGTTGGGAGCGATCACCTCGATCTGAATCGCGTCATCGGCCACCAGATTGCCGGCGTGGGCGCGGACCGCATGAGCGACTCGGCCAGCTTGCTCGGCCATCAAATGCAGCCTCACCGAACGAGTCTCCTTGGGCTGGAGCGTGCCGACCAGGTAGTCGATCTCGCGACCTGTGCGGTGCGTCAGCCCTGCGGGAACGTCGGCCTCGAGCACCACGTTCTCGGCGGCGCCCGTGCCGGGGTTGGTGACTTCAATCAGCACCTGCAGCTCGTCGCCCACCAGCACCTGCTGCGGCGCCGTTTGCTTCAACTGCAGCTCCGGCCGAGTGCAGTTGGTGCGCACCGACGCCTGCGCCTGGCAGACCACCTTGGCCACACTGCCGATCTCGCCCTCTTGCTGCGGCATCAGACGCAGTGACACAACCTTGTCTTGCCCCGGCTCGATGGCGCCGAACGACCAGATCAGCATGCCTTGCGGAGTCTGGTGCGGCTTGGGCGTCGCGTCGAGGAACTGCGTGCCTTGCGGAATCTGGTCGATCACCGTGACATCCTGCGCGGCGACCTGGCCGGCGTTGCGCACGACGATTTCGAACGTGGCTGGCTGGCCCACCCGGATCTCACGCGGGGCCCGCTTCTCGATGGAGACGAACGGCGTCTGAGGCCCTTCGAGCTGCCGGTCGCCGGGCGTCGGCGCCGAGCGGACGTCGTCTGCCTCGGAGGCCGCCACCGGAGCGATCGGGTTGCCGATCAAGGCGCCGCCGGCAGCCGCGCTGCCAATTTCATGCGGCTCGCGCAGCGATGGTGAGCTGTCGGCAAACTCAGCGCCGCCTCGGACGAGAGCAGCATCCTGCAATTCGATCGACGCCCCGCCATGCATGCCGGACTCGCGCGGCGCGTCGGCGAACCGGGCACCTCCGGGCGCCGGCCCGGGGCTAACGGGCGGCAACTCGGGGTTGACCGGCAATTCGGGGTTGACTGGCGGCAGGCCCGGATCCACCGGATAGCCCGGTTCCACGGCCGGCGGTTGCGTCGATTCAGCAATACTTTGGCTTTGATACCCTTGGCTGTAGTCTGCGGCGGGAGCGCCGTAGGGACCATAACCCGCGTCAGGGCCGACGACCGAGTTCTCCGGCGCGAGCGGCGCCGGCTGACCGACGACGTTCTGTGGCGCCAAGCCGGGTTGCTCGACCATCGGCGGCCCTGGATCGTTCAGGTCTTGCTGGACCCGATCCGGCGGAAGCATCTGAGCGGCGCCGGGGATTTCGGGTTCCATGGGAGGCACTCCGCCGCCAGGCACGTTCACATCGGGCAACGGCGGCATCGCGCCGGCAGCCGGATCGATATCAACCAATTGCGTGGCGGTGGTCGCTCGCGGCGGCGCGGTGACGTCGACAGGCGGCGAGTTGTCAACCGGCGGCGCGTAGTCCGGCGCCGGGGGTGCATAGGGCGCAGTGTACTGAGCTGAGGCTGCGGCATAGTCAGGCGCGCCGGGTGCGGGCGGTTGATACTGAGGGTCGGCGTAACCCTGATAGCTCTCGGGAGCCGGGGGAGGGCCTGACGGTGTCATGCCGGTGGGCACCAGTGTGTCGGCGACCGGGCGCGGCACCACGGCCAAACCCGCTTCCGGTCCGGGGCCAACATTCTCAACCAACGGGGTGTCGTCGCCCGCGGGCAATTCGCCCGGCTCGCTGCCGCGCTGTGCCTGAGCGATCGCGAGAATCCCCGAGGCCATCAAGACACCAATGATGGAAAGCCGGACGCTGAGCCGTTTCATCACACCACTCCCAAATGTATCGCACTGTGTGCAGATTCCGTCTGCCCGGCAGCCGTTGGACGATTGTCGGGAAACTTGCGAGGTTCAATACCAAGGCGCGCCGATGGCAGCAAGGTCAGTTTCTCGACACGCTTCGCAAACTTGAGAGAATCCGGAAAATTCACGGCGTTTCGCACTCGTTCCGTGGGCTCGCTGGCCGAGGACCATCTCTCACGCAAAGACGCAAAGACGCAAAGGATGTGTAGACCGCCCTTCGCCAAGCCTATTGTTGGTTTGCTGGCTTGTTGGTTTGCTGGTTTGCCGGCAACTCCTCCACCTAGGTGATGCCGGCGACGTTTTCGTCGTTTCCTCCTTTTGCATCTTTGCGACTTTGCGTGAGCTACTTTGTAGGATCGACGGGCAGGCCAAGAGTCGACGAGCACGCGCCGCATTGCCCGAGACCCGCTCAACCTTGGTCTTGTCCAGATTGTGTGGATTGCGTTAAAGTGGCCAGCCGACGCCGTGTTTTGGAAAGGAGTCCATATGCGATCAATCACTTTGGGCGATTTGGCCGCCCACGTGAAAGGAGACTTGAACGGCCCCAACGACTTGCTGATTCACGCCGCGAAGATCATTCGCGATGTGGGGCCGGGTGAAATCACATTTGCCGATCGCCCGCGATTGGCCAAACAGGCCGAGCACTGTGGCGCGTCGGCCGTATTGACCAGCTCCTCCTTTGACCCGCCCAAAATCCCGCACATTATCGTCAAGGATGTGGCGACCGCGTTTGGGTTGATCGTCGAGCTATTCAACCCGCCCTCCCAGCATCGCTTCTCGGGCATTAGCGTCGCCGCTCACATAAGTCCCACCGCACAGATTGGCGCCGGCTCGACCATCGGACCCGGCGCGGTGATTGGCGACCATGTGGTGATCGGCGCGAACTCCGTCATCCATGGCGGCGCGCACATCATGGCGGGCTCGAAGGTCGGCGACTCGACCGTCATCTTCCCGCAGGTGGTGCTGTACGAGGACACGATCGTTGGCGACCACGTGATTCTCCATGCAGGCGTGGTGCTCGGCGCCTACGGCTTCGGCTACAACACGATCGATGGCCGGCATACGCTCACATCGCAGCTCGGCAATGTCGAGGTGCACGACTATGTCGAGATCGGCGCCAACACGACGATTGACCGTGGCACCTACGGCCCCACGGTGATTGGCGAAGGCACCAAGATCGACAACATGGTGATGGTCGGCCACAACTGCCGAATCGGCCGCCACAACCTGCTTTGTTCCCAAGTCGGGATCGCCGGCAGCACGACCACAGGCGACTATGTGGTGATGGCCGGACAAGTCGGGGTGCGAGATCATGTGACCATCGGCAACGCCGTGCAGATCGGCGCCCAAGCGGGCGTGGCCGGCGACATTGAGGCCGGCGCGCATGTGGTGGGGACGCCGGCGCGACCGGAGCGGATCGCCATGAGCGAGGTGGTGGCGCTGTCGCGGATGCCCGATATGCGCAAACGCGTGCGAGTGATCGAACGCCAGCTAAAGGCGATGGCCGACGACGGTAGCGACGCCAGCGACTCGAACGACGGCGAGTCGGGGCGGTCCGAGGGCAAGCCGGCGGATTGCTCGGCGAATCCCGAGTCGACTAGCGCGGCCTGACGATGGGTGACCGCCGCGCCACGCTGCCGATGTCGAACCAGGTTCTCATCGGGGACGACGCCAGGGAGAAACGCATCGGGCTGTTGGCCGGTTGGGGCCGCTTTCCGCTGGTCGTGGCGCGCTCGCTGCGCGAACAGGGCTACGAGCTCTACGGACTCGGCATCAAGGACCACGCGGATCCCGAGCTGCGGAGCCTCTGCCACAGCTATGCCGAGATCGGCGTCGCCAAGATGGGCGCTCAGATTCGTTTCTTTCGGCGCCACGGAGTGCGTCTGGCGACGATGGCCGGGAAGATCCACAAGGTGCTGATGCTGCAACGGTTTGCCTGGCTGAAGCACTTGCCCGACTGGACTTGCGTGCAGACCTTCTACCCGCACTTCATCACGAAAACCAAGGACCGCACCGACGATTCGATGTTGAATGCGGTGGTTGATGCTTATGCGAAGCGAGGCATCACCTTCGCGCCCGCCACGAATTTCGCACCGGAGCTGCTTGTGAAACAGGGAACGATCGCGGGACGTGCGCCGTCGCGCAGCGAATGGATCGACATCGCCTTCGGCTGGCGGCTCGCCAAGGAGATGGGGCGGTTGGACGTGGGACAAAGCGTGGCCGTCAAAGGCCAAGCGGCGATCGCGATCGAAGCGATTGAGGGCACGGATCAGTGCATCCGCCGCGCCGGCGAGCTCTGTCCCTCGGGCGGATTTGTCGTCGTCAAGGTCGCCAAGCCCCAGCAAGACATGCGTTTCGACGTTCCCACGATCGGCGCCGGCACCATTGAAACTCTGGCTGCCGCCGGCGCCCGGTTGCTGGCCATCGAGGCGGACCGCACGATTGTCATCGACCAAGACGACGTGGCGAGCCTCGCCAAGCGACACGGCATCACCGTGCTCGCCATCAACGACGCGCTGGCCGAACGAAAAGCCGCCTAGGCCGCTGAAAATACGGTCCGCAGCCCACGGGCTCGATCTGTCGCCCCTGCGGGGCTTTTGCTTTTGCGTTTGGGCTGGCGTTTGGGCTGGCGTTTGGGCTGGCGTTTGGGCTGCGCGCGCCTAAGCAAATTCGCGGGCTCGCGCCCATGGCTACGATCTGTCGCCCCTGACGGGGCTTTTGCGCTTGGGTAGGCCCGTGGACGAGCAGACCCGAAAGCCCCGAAGGGGCGACAGAAGTTAGGCACGGGCGCAAGCCCGTGGACTTCGCCGTGAATCCTTCGCGCCCACGGAGCCTTCCCAAACCACGCTCAGCTCTCCAGAAGCCCCGGAGGGGCGACAGATCGTAGCCACGGGCGCGAGCCCGTGGAGCCTTCGCCGCAGCCCGTTGCCTCGTGGAGCCGCGAAGATTGAGCCCGTTTTGGGGGCTTGCGCAATCGAAGACCGCCGTCGGATCGTCGTTAAAGAGAGGGAGACCGTCCGTCTCGTCGTTACTCGTGCGTTACAGTGAGCATCCTCGTGACAAGTAGAATCGAAGTCGACTGCTTCGAAACCATACATCCGAGGTTGTAATGTTGCGAACGCACATGACGTTGTCACTTTGCCGCAAGGTGACTCTGCCCTTGGTTGTCGCCGCGTTGACCCATGCCGGCGCCGCTGCCGAGCCGGATCTTCGCTACGATGTGCAGGCTCGCGAGCAGCAAATTGACAGGCTGGGCACGTTGTCGCTCGAGGCCACGTTGACAAATCGTGGCGCCGAGTCGGTCAAGGTGTATTGGGGCGACTATGCTCATACCGACATGTATCGGTTCGAAGTCTACGATCCCGACGGCCGCCGCGTCCCTTGCACCAATCTCGAACTGCGGCCCAGTGGATTGCCCGTGGCGGCACACCAGCGCTATTTTCGCACGATTGCGCCGGGGCAATCGGTGAAGTATGACATGGTGCTCGGCACGATCGGCGCCAATACGCAACGAGTCTCCTTCGCGCGGCCCGGACTGTACACCATTGAGACGAGCCTGAACGTCACGACGGATCACTTGATCGATGAGTTGGCTGCTGTGCCGCGGCCGGCAGGCGCCTGGACCGGGAAGCTGGTCGGGCCGCCGATCGCCGTAACGGTTACCGAGCAACTGGCCGCTACGGCCAAGTCGTTCTCCGGCGATGTTTGCATCGCCGGCAAGGTCGTCGCTCCGAGCGGCAAGCCGCTGCCAAACGCCACGGTTCGATTGGGAATGCGGATGCCGGGCGGCGGAGGCAGCATCGATGGCTGGTACGAGATCATCGGACCGCAGGTGAGCACCGATGACAAGGGCGAGTTCGAACTGCCGGGCGTCAGCGCCACTGCGGCGAGTTTCTCCCTGCAGGTCGCTCATCCCGGCTACCCGATCCGTCTCGTGAGGATCGTCAACGATGGTCGCGACCGGCATCGCGAGGAGATCAAGCTCACGGAGCCGACGCGGCTGCGCGGGCAGGTGCTTTCGGAAGCGGGACTTGCCCTACATGGCATTCGCGTGTCCGGCGCCGACGGAGCAGCGACCTATACGGATGAACAAGGCGGATTCCTCATTCCTGCGGCTCCGCTGCTGGACGACTATCGCGTCACGCTGTACTTCCCCGGCTACCAAATGACCGACAGCAAGGTGACTCGTCAGCAGGCCACCGACGGCTCGTGGTCGATCACCCTGCCGCGCGAAAGTAAGCGAGAGATTCAGGGCGTGGCCGTGTTTCCCGACGGACGTCCGCTTGCCAACGCGAAGTTGGAATTCCAGTTCCTGCCCAGCCAACGCGGCGAGTTGGCTGCTGACGCCGCGCGGGGCGATCGAACGAAGACCGACGCGCAAGGGCGTTTCAAGGTTTCCTTGCCGACCAGCGACGCCTATGACGTTGAGGTGATGGCCGAGGACACCTCGGTCGAGTCGCATCTGCCGCACGACTCGTGGGTCTCTCGTTTGCTTGCCGTCACGCCTTCCATGGAAGACTGCGTGTTCGAGTTTGACAATCGCCGTACGCTCAAGCAGCGCGTGGTTGTGCCACACCCATTGCCCGAGCAACTGCAGATCGAAGTGATGGTTTACCACGAAGGCCCTACGACCTACCGGCGTGTCCCGCTCCGCAAGTTTGAACTGGGACCTCAAGGCGGCGTTGTCGAGTTGAAAGGAATCTCGGCAAGCCGGTATCGGATTGAAACGATGATTCACGACACCGCCTGGAATTGGGGCCATGTCGTTGAGGTGGCCGAGACCGACGAGCCGACGTTGGTCACGACGACCGTGCCCGAAATCAAATTTGGAAAGTTGAGCGGACAAGTCCGGTTCGCGCCCGGCGCTCCGGAGGCCTCTCTACAGGGCCTGCGCATTTCCTACGGCAGCAACTTCGCGGGCGGCAGTGTGCTGACCGACGCGCAGGGTCACTTCGCGGCGGATGTGCCTGCGGGGCTGTTGCTGGTCAACAGCAGGGTCGAGCCTTGGAAGGGCCAGGCGAAGGTGACGGTGCGTCCCGGGGAGGTCGGAGAGGTCACGTTAGCGTTGAGCCATCGAGATCAGGTTACGGGCGTGGTGAGCGGACAGGCGTTGTTTGTGGACGGAAAGCCGATCGCCGGAGCGATGTTGAACAATATGCCGTGGGGGACGCTGCCGCCCGGCGCCGGAGAAGGGCGTTACGAGACGCGGTTGCCGGTCGGGAAATCGCCGCTCCAAGTGTATCTTGGCTACTCTCCCGTCTGGATGGCCGCCACAGGCCGCGCTGATGAGATCAGCACGCGCCCCGGGATGGGGCCGGCGGTCCGCGACGAATCCGTGACGGTGATCGTCGATGTGAAGCCCGGTGCGCAGCAACAAGACCTGCGACTGGCCCCGGGCAAGAGAACGTTGACGTCAAGGGTCCGCGGCCGTACGCCAGCGTTCGGCATGACGACACTGGTGGTCGACGGTCTCGCGCCTCCGTCGACCTCGGGGGTGTATCGAAGAGTCGACTCGGGGCTGCCCATTTGGGGCGGCGGAGAGCAGCCTCCCCCTGATGCAGAGGGCTACTACGAACACGTTTTGCAGTGGCGAGGCGTGCCGGAAGGCGAGCGTTCGTTTCTGTTTACGTACACCAATTCGGGAGCGATGCTCTGGTCCAAGTTGAGTGAAAACGCCGGCGAGGCGCCCAGTTTCGATTTGGATGAATCCCGGGTGGGGCAATTCGAAGTATCGTTGAAGGACGAGCAAGGCGAGCCGATTCGCGATACGGCCGTCTGGCTCACCGTGGCCGGGCTCCCCGAGGTGCAGTGGAAGTGGGCTCAGCTCGACCCCACGCTGCGACAACTCTCGGAACAGCCAACTCAAGTTCGACTCGACAAAGGCACGAAGGTTCTGCCCGACGGCACTTGCCGGATGGCGGCGTGTTCGCCCGGCGACTACCTGCTGCGAGTGACTCGCGGTTACGAGGGAGACGCTTACCAGCGAGACGATTGGGGCAAGCCGTTGGCGGTCTCGCTCCCCGCTGGCAAGTTGGTGCGGCTACGCGGCGTTTGGTCGAAGGGCGAAGTGACCTGGGCGGCGCCCGAAGTGGCGGAATTGCCTTCATCCCACTCACATCGGCAACCGTGATGAACGAACCTGTCGACAAGCAAGACCCCCGAGGTGACTCGGCCGACGATCTGCAACGCACGGCAGCCAATGACCAGACGGAGGTCCTGGCGGAACGTTCGGCGGATCGCACCGCTTCCGACACGGTGGGCGCCGCTCGTCAAGCGGATGCCACGATTGACGATCGTCGCGACGAACCAGCCGAACCCACGTTCGTGCCCCCCGAGACGCTTGGACCTTATCGGGTCCAGGAAAAGCTGGGAGAGGGAGGCATGGGCGTTGTGTATCGCGCCGTGCATCAGCGACTACAACGGCCCGTCGCCTTAAAGCTGCTCACCACCGACCGCATGCGCTCGGAGGCTGCGCTCGCGCGATTTCATCGAGAGATGGCCGCCGCAGGAAAGCTGAGCCATCCGAATATTGTGCTGACGCATGACGCAGGCGAGGAGCACGGCGTGCACTTCCTGGTCATGGAACTGATCGAGGGAGTCAACGTTTGGCAGTTGCTGGCCCGTTTGGCCGCAACCAACGGAGCTGATCGCCAATGTCGATTTCCCTTGGCTGAGGCGTGCGAGATCATTCGCCAAGCTGCCTTGGGGCTGGAGTGCGTGCACCGCGCGGGACTTGTCCACCGCGACATCAAGCCATCCAACCTGATGGTGCACTTCGACCACGAGGAGGCCACGGTCAAAGTGCTCGACTTGGGCCTTGCGCGGCTCGACATGACCCACGACCCGGCGCATGAACTGACGGCCGAAGGTCAGATGATGGGAACGGTCGACTATATGGCGCCCGAACAGGCAGACGGCGGCGAAGTCGGCCCATGGTCGGACATCTATAGTCTCGGCGCCACGCTGTACAAGTTGCTGGCTGGTGTGTCGCCGTATGCGGACTCCGGTCGCGGGCTGTTGGAGAAGCTGGCTGCGATGAGTCGCGGACCGGCGCCCTCGATTCGTTCGCGCGTCGACTTGCCGCCGGCATTGGCCGACCTGATCGACGGCATGATTTCCCCCGACGCTTCCGAACGACCGCATTCGGCGGCGGCCGTCGCCGCCGCGCTGGCCCCCTGGGCCGCCGATGCGCGGCTGTATGCTTTGGCGCGACGTCTGGATTCCGCGTCACCCGCAGCTTCGAGCGACTCGGAAGCGCTGATGCCGACACGTCAGCTGACGAGCCGAACACAGCGGCCACCGAGCGGCGCGTCCTCGGCTCAGCCGCTTCACGTCGAGCAGCGGAGCTCCATTCGCTGGTGGGCGACTGCACTCGTCGTGCTCGCGTTGCTGATCCCTCTGTACTATTTGATCCAACCGCCCGCCCCCAAGAAAGCCGACCCCGCCACGGGCCCCTCCGGGTCCGACACGTTGGCGATGGGCGACAACCGTGACACTGCCAACGACACGGACCAACGCGACCCGTTGCCGGCGGGGGCTCAAGAAATGCAGCTGAAGCAGCAGGAGAAGTTCCCGCTAACGGGGACGATGGATCAGACGGAGTTGCCACCCGGCCCGCCTGCGTCGGGTGGTCCGTTTTTGCCGAGAATGTCGCGGCCTGGCGCCAAGTTTGACCTGCCGGCCAACGGTCCCAACAAGGCGTTCCGGAACTTCCCGCTCCCGAAGGGCTCGGCATCGCTGCCGTTCCCCAATCGCAACGCTGGACCAGTGGATCACCTGCTCGCCAGCTTCATCGTCGAGCACGGTGGCGCGGTGCGAGTCAATGAGGGCGGATTGGAGATGGACCTGACGACCAACGAGGATTTGCTCCAGCGGCGTCGGTTCTCGCTGGTTGGCATCGACACCCGCGAAAAAGTGACGTTGGCCGGCAATGTGACGCCATGGATTCTGCGGCTGCGGTCTCTCCGGTCCGCGCGACTCGCCGGAGCGGCGATCGACGACACGACGGTCATCCAACTCGCTGAGATGAAATCCCTGCGGGAGCTGGACTTGTCGGGCACCGACGTGACTAGCGCAGCCATGGCGCCGCTCGCCGCAGCGAATCGTCTGACGGTCCTGGCCATCCGGCGCACGCAGGTCGATGACACGGCCGTGCCACATCTCGGCAAGATGAGTCAACTGATTGAGCTGCAATTCGAGTCGAGTCGAATTAGCGACGCCGGACGCGATCGCCTGCGAGAGATGCTGCCCAACACGAAGCTGGATTGAAGTCCTGCGCATCCCGATGCGCCGGCCGAGACACGCTTCGCGCGTAGCATGGGCGTCCTCGCGCGTCCTCGCCCGTGCGGAACTGCGCAATCCCGATGTGCCGGCCGATTCTCTCTCCTACCCGCTCGAGCCGTTCGGGGCGACGAGTGAATTTAGCCCCGCGTTGCTGTCTCCCGGTGCAAGTTGTCTCACGGAGACACGGAGACACGGAGGATTTCGGGATTGGGCTTATCCGGACTCTTTCGCGACTCACTGCGCCTTTGTGACTCTAACTCCGTGCCTCTGTGCCTCTGTGAGAGATCATGAAGCGAGTAGCCGCTCGAGCCGTTCGGGGCGACGAGTGAGTTTAGCCCCGCGTTGCTGTTTCCCGGTGCAAGTTGTCTCACGGAGACACGGAGACACGGCGGATTTC
>JAGQPF010000306.1 GCA_020426845.1 Planctomycetales bacterium | reverse complement strand
TCTCGCGCTCGAGCTTGGCGACATCGAACGTTCGCAGATGCCGACGATCAAACAGCGGGTCCAGGTCCAACGACACCCCGGCCGTCAACAACTGCGCAAGTGCGTGCGAGAGCTGAACCAAGCCGCGACGCGACTTCGAGTCCGTCGCCACCGCGAGGTGTGGCTGGTCGTGCAAAATGCGGTCGACCAAGCCCGTCAGCACTTGCCCGGGGCCGACCTCGACAAAGGTGCGAACGCCCGCGGCGTACATCGCTTCGATCTGCTCGACAAAACGCACGGACGAGCGCAGGTGGACGCTCAACTGATCCTGCAGCTCCGCCAAATCGTCGGGGTATGCAGCCGCGGTGACATTCGAGTACACCGGCGCCTGCGGCGTCTGCCACGGCGCCTGTCGCAGCACGTCGGAAAGTGGCGCCGCCGCCGACTCGACCAACGGCGAGTGAAAGCCGCAAGCGACGGGCAGGCGGCGAGTCTTTAGTTTTGCTTCGCGGGCAGCTTGCTCGAGCCGGTCCAACCCTTGCTCCGTGCCGCTGACGACCGTCTGCTGCGGGCTGTTCAAGTTGGCCAGCCACACTTCCTCCAGCGGCTCCAGCAGCTCCGCCACGCGCGCTCCAGGCGCGGCGATCGCCACCATGCCGCCAGCGCTGCCGCGGCTGGCCGCGGCGCGCATCAGTTGCCCGCGGTCGAGGGAGAGTTTCAGCAGATCGCCGGAGTGCAGCGCGCCCGACGCGCAGAGGGCCGTCCACTCGCCGTAGCTGTGGCCGGCGTAACAATCCGCATCGATGCCCAGAGCCCGCAGCAGCCGCAACATGCCGAGACTCGCTGCACCGATCGCTGGCTGAGCCACGTCCGTCGAGGCCAAATCCTGCTCGCGTTGCTGCTTCTCTTGTTCACTGAACGATGAGGGCGGATAGATCCAACGCCCCAGCGGCCGATCCCAAGCATCGGCGAGAGCGCCGCTGGCTTCATCCAACGCCTGGCGAACTTCGTGAAAGTTCAACGCCACATCCGACAGCATGTCGGTGTACTGCGAGCCCTGCCCGGGAAACAGGAATGCGACCTGACTGCCCTCGGTCGACTGACCGCGAGGCGACAACGCCAAAAAGATGCCGCGGGGATCTGACAGTTTCTCGTCACCCTTTTGCAGAGCGGCTTGTGCCGACTCGAGTTTGACGACCAAGTCCTCCAGAGACTCGGCAACAATGGCCAGCGTCGGCAACGAGGCGTCGCCGGGACAGGTCCGCCACAACGAAGCGGCCAGCTCGTTCAATTGCGGCCGCGCCCCGGCCTGCAGCTTTTGCAGCGATGAGGAGACCGCCTTCTTCAGCCGCTCGGAATCGGACGCGCGCCAGACCAGCAGCTCGACGGGCCACTTTCGCAACGCGGGCTCGGGCTCGTCCAAGTAGCCGTCCGTGTACTCCTCCAGCACGACGTGCACGTTCGTGCCGCCAAACCCGAAAGCGCTGACACCGGCGACGCGCGGCGTCGCGGGGTCATGGATCCACGGCCGCGGCTCGGTGTTCAAGTACAAGGCGCTGTTCGAAAAGTCCGCCGTGCTGTTGGGGGTCTCCACCAACGTCGGCGGCAGCGTGCGATGGTGCATCGCCTTGGCGGTTTTGATCAGTCCGGCGATGCCTGCGGCGCACTTGCTGTGGCCGATCATCGACTTCACGGATCCCAGCGCACAGGACTGGCGGTCGGCGCCGTACTCCTGCATCACCATCGTCAGCGACGTCGCCTCGGTGCGGTCGCCCACAACTGTGCCCGTGCCGTGAGCCTCGATCAGCTCGACGCGCGCCGGCGAGATGCCCGCCTTCTGATAGGCCCGGCGCAACGCCCGCAACTGGCCCGCGGCGTTCGGAGCCGTCAAGCCCTTGTCCTTGCCGTCACTGGAGGAGCCGACGCCGCGAATCACCGCGTAGATGTCGTCGCCATCTCGCTCGGCGTCCTCGAGCCGCTTGAGAATGACCGCCCCGATGCCCTCGCTCAGCACAATGCCGTCGGCATGTTCGTCAAACGGCCGGCAACGTCCGCGCGCCGACAACGCATGCGTCTTACTAAACGCCATGAAGGAGTACGGCGTGTTGACCGTGTCGGCGCCCAGCGCGACGGCGAAGTTCGCCGTGCCCATCTCCAGCTCGCGAATGCAGGCGTGCAACGCCGCCAACGACGAGGCGCATGCGGCGTCGATCGCGTAGTTCGAACCGCCGAAGTTGAAGCGGTTGGCCGTGCGGCCCACAGCCACATTCAACAGGAAGCCGGGGAACGAGTCCTCGGTCCACTCGGGCAGCTGATCGCCGGCGAGCCGAATCACTTCCTCGCCCGTCGTCGGCAAGCCCTCAATCGTGTTCAACAGCGGCATGCTCGAGCGCAGGCCGTACATCACGCCCAGCGGCGCGCCGCCGCCGCCGATGCCGAGAATCGCGCAGGTGTGCTCTCGATCGAAGTCCCGATCCGTGTAGCCCGCGTCGTCCAACGCCAGTCGAACCGACTCCAATAGCAACAGTTGCAAGGGCTCGATGGAAGGAATGCTCTTGGGCGTGATCCCGTATTGGAACGGATCGAAAACGACATCCTCCAGGAAGCCGCCCCACTTGGAGACGATGCGGTCCGGGGCCGCCGGGTCCGGGTCGTAAAACAGCTCCCAGTCCCAATGGCTTTTGGGAACTTCGGTGACCGCGTACACCTTGTTGATGATGTTTTCCCAGTACTGCTGCAGGCCAACCGAGCCCGGATAAAAGCTGGACATGCCGATAATGGCGATGTCACAGGGGCTCGCCTCGGGCGTCGCGGGCGCGTCGGCGGGCATCGCTGCCACACGCTGCCGAGCGCCTCCGCAAACCTGCGAGTGCAGCTCGCGCATGGACAGCACTTCGCGGCGCATCGCCGAGACCTGTCCGATCATGTACATGCCGCGGTCGTACTGCTCCTGCTCGCTGACCTCGGCAAGCCGTCGTCCACCTCCATCATCAATGCGATCGACGCCCTTGGACGCGACGCGCAGGCGCCCGATGTTCATCCACTCCAGCGCCTTGACGATCTCCTCGTACGTTTTGCCCTCGCTGCGCAGCCGCTGCTTCTCCGACTCGAAGACGTCGTAATAAGGAGTGGGGATGCAACGGATGGCGTGGCCGGGACCGGTTTCCAACAAGACGGTGCGATCGGTCTCGACCGCTTGCCGTTGGAACTGCGGCACAATCGCGCCGCTCTCCACCGCCTCGCGAGTGTACAGGTACGCCGTGCCCATCAGGGCGCCGACCTTGCAGCCGGCCGCCGCCAACGGCGCCGCCAAGGTGGCCACCATCGTCGCCGAAATCTCGTCGTGAATGCCACCGGCAAACACCACGTGCAGCTGCTCCGCCTCGCGGCGGTTCTTGGGCTGCGATAAAAACTCCAGCAACAGCTGGCACATGTTCTCCCAAAGCACAAAGCTGCTGCGCGGACCGACATGCCCGCCGCACTCGCGACCCTCGAACACGAACCGCCGGGCGCCGTCCTTGAGGAACATCTTGAGCAGCCCGGGCGAGGGCACGTGCAGATACGTCGGGATCCCCTGTTGCTCGAGCGCCTGAGCTTGGTCCGGCCGTCCACCCGCGATCAACGCAAATGGGGGGCGGTGCAGCCCGACGGCGTCCATCTGCTCCTTGCGAATCTCGGGCGGCAAAAAGCCGAGCAGCCCCACGCCCCACGGGCGATCCTCCAGCCGCTCTTTCGTCTCCAGCAGTAATTCTTCGACCTGCGGACCACGCAACAACGCCAAAGCCAAAAACGGCAATGCACCTGCCTGGGCGACCGCGTCGGCAAACGGCGCCACGTCGCTCACTCGAGTCATCGGGCCCTGAAGCAGCGGAAACTCCGTGCCGTGACTCTCCGCCAACGGCGCTCCCGGCGCCAACGGCTGATGCTGCCGAGCGGCCTCGCGACTCTGCTTGATTTGCGACTCAATGGAGCTCAGCACTCCGCCGACCGTGCGGTGTGGCCGGATCAACAGGCTGGCAAGCCCCGCGTCCTGTCCCCAGGGCAGTGCTCCCTGTTCGATCGCGACGCCGACCGCCTCCAACCACTCGCGCCGAGTGCCCCCGCGTGTCTCCAACTCGTCGGCACGTTGTTGCAGGTGCTCCAACGCAGCACAGCGCGGCGGCGCCATGAATCGTACCGGCCAGCCCAATTCCTGGCCAATCACCCGCGTCTCGCTGCCGTCGGCCGCCGTCAACCATTGCCGCATCGAGCCGGACAGGGGTGACTCACGCGTCAGCAATAACTGTGCATCGAGGGCGACGCCGCTGGCCCCGCCGGCATGGCAAGCGGCCGCCGTGTGTGGGCCGATGCCGCCCTGAACCACGACCGGCAGCCGGCAATCTTCGCCGACGCGATCACGCCAGCGTTGCAGCAGCACAAACGCGGTCTCGCCGCCAGCCGCCACCAATCCGCCCGCTTCATTGCCCTTCAGCAACACACCTTGGGGCTCCAGCTCAAGAACCCGAGGCGCCAAATCCGGTGTGCCTAGCTGAAGCCAGAGGTCCCAGCCTCGTTGTTTGACTTGCGCGACCAGCTGCGGATCGTCGCGCCATACCGACTCGGCAAGCACTACGGTTCGCAAACCGTCGGATCCGGCCGGGGATCCAACCGAGGGTCCGCTGCCCTCCGCGAGGGGACCGAGTTGCTCCAGCCACTGGTCGGCGTCCATGTCCAGCAGAACGCCGAATCCGTCGGCATGGCGTCGGAGCTCCCGAAGAGCTCGACGGCCCGAGGGAGAGCCCGAAGGCTCAAAGGACAGGTCCAACACGCCCCTGGCACCGGCTCGGCAACCGGCGATCGCCAACTTCGCCGATAAAGGGGCCGTCGGGGCCAAGACGAAGACGTACTGTCTGTCCATCTCTCTCTCGTTATCACAGGAAGGACGCATCGATCGGCCTGATCTCCCGTTCGTCCGGTTGATTGTGTCTACAATCCCGCAAATGGTATACGGCTTTTGACACAAATTCACCGCGAATCACTGCTCGAGCAGCACCCTTCACCTGCCGCCTCAAAATTTCGCAAACTTCCTAAATTACCCGTAGCCGCGCAGCCGCACAACCCGCGCTTGAAGGGAGACGGGTGTCGTCTCGGTCTAGGCCCCATGCGGTCGATTTGATGCCCGGGACCACGAGTTCAGCGTCGGCCCATGGGCGACCGAGCCGCCACGGTTGGCCGCCCCTCACGTTTCCGAGCGAAAATACCGCCATCTCCGTTACCGGATGGGCCGTTGAAGGTCCGGCCCCGTACTGCTTTCAGGCAGATTGTCGATGGCTGAAAGATCCGGCCAACAATTCCTAGCATCCAAGTAGATTTTCAGGACAATTGGGGGGGTCTCGCGACTTGCCGAGCACCGCGGAGGTGCTTTTTCGCGGTTCGCGTTTCTCGGGCTGGGTAAAATTGAGGGACTGTGTGCAAAACATCGGCGCTACCCGAGCATGACCGACGATGATTGACGTTGACAGGCAAGGGCGTGCCCCGGTAGTAGAACATTGGCAGTGTTTGCGCGGACCGCGCCCATTCGCGCCGACACGAGGCCTGTGACCGATTCGGTCGCAGTTCCTGACAGCCCCTTGGTGAGCCTCGGAAGACAGGTTGGCCCGACCGGACGAAGGTCCGTCAAGCAACCCAATGGCCTTAGTGGACTCGAGTCACTCTCGGGCAAAGCGGCAATGACATCAGCGAAGGAGCGAATGATGCCCCAGCAACCCGTTCTCTCCCGTCGACACTGGCTGGCCGGAGGGCTATGCGGGTTGACGGCCCTGCAGTTCGCGGCCCCCGCGTTCGCGCAATATCAGGTCCAACGACAGCTGATGCCCCTGGTGAATCCGGGCACCGTGATTGGTGACTCGGCGCCGGAGGGATGGACACACCTGATAATTAAGAGCAGCCCGAAGTGCACGCATGGCGACGTCAATCAAGTCAACAAGATGCACGTGCAGATGTCATCGATGCTGACCACCTCATTGGTGGCGGAAGTGCGTCGCAGCCAGCGAAACCCGAACACATTCATTCTCAATCGCGTAGCTGGGGCCGTAACGAAGAACATTCCCGGCCGCGGAGACGTCGCGATCACCCCCGAGACGCAGAAGCAGCTCGGCGCCAATCTCGGTTTGGTCGAGAATCTGCTGCTGAAGACGTTTGTCCGCGAGCAGCGAACGGTTGCGTTTGTCGCCCGTGGGTCGCAACTGGCGATCTTCGACACGCCGATCGTGCTCCGTGTCGGCCAAACAGCTCAGGGCCACAACACCAAGATGGTGCTGCGATACGGCGTCGTGGTCGAGCCGACCACGGGCCAGCTGGAGACGTTCTGCTGGCCGCTGACGCTGCAAAACGGACAAGTCTCCGCAGTGGCCGGAAAGCTGCAATGGCTGCCTCAAAATCACATGATCACCTGCAACCTCTGGGTCGATCGCCGCGAGATCAACTTCGCGGGCATTCCCAGCGAGACCGCCTTTGCATGCGTCTCGATTCCGCCCGGCAAGTTCCAGATTCCGCTGGACAATTCGCCGAACGTCGCACAACTGCTGAGCCGACCGCAGTACACTCAGCAGGAGTGCCAGCAGGTAGAGGGCTGGCTGCGAATGGTCTGCCACCAGCGCCAAGCCTCGCGCTAAGTGGCGACAATCGCTGATCGTCGCATAGGCTGCCGTTGTTAGGAGGCCGTCGTTAGGAGCTGCTCATGGCAGTCGCGCCACTCGCCTTGTTGTTTGTGCTGGTTGGGCAACAGCCGCCGCACCTCGAGTCGAATCCGGTGTACCGGATGCTGATCAACGAGGGGATTTTCGAGAATCAGTCTCCCGGCAAGCTGCCCACTCCGACGATGGCCGACGGCTTGAGTCGCGCCGAGCAGCGCGCGATCATCGACAAACTCTCGCGGCACGACTTTGCGACGTTGACTCGGAAGTCCGTCGTGGCGCCGCACATCGTCGACATCCACAAAGTCGACAGCGGCGACCCGGACCGCCCTCTGCAGTCCATCGAGTTCTGGTTCATCGCTCACGCGAGCCTGGACGCGATGAGCGACAAGGAGTTTCTCGACTCGTTGCTGACGGCGGAGGACAGCGAGGGCGAGACCTTGGACGCCGAGGCCTTAAAAGCGCGCGGCATCGAGATCGTCGACAAGGAGCGGGAGAGCTATGGGCAGATCATCTTTCCGTTGCTGAAAAAGGTGCGGCTGCACGCGACGGGTCGCTCCTACTGGTCGCGCACCAAGGAGTCGATCTTGACGGCGGCGATCGTCGACCCGCGGTTTCGCAAGGACGACAAGTTCTCCAATCAATGGCAGCCGCTCGACCGCGAAGGCCGCGCCGGCCCGGCGGAGTCCTACACGGGCGCCGGCCTCTATATGAAGATCACCAATCTCCAGCAGCCCGCCGGCACGGTGTTCGTCGAATGCCACATTCGCGGCGTCGAGCCGAAAGGCTGGTTCGGCGGCGTCAATCTACTGGCCTCCAAACTGCCGCCCGCCATTCAGAACCAAGTGCGATCCGTCCGCCGCTCGATGATGAAGGCCAAGGACGACAAAAAAGAGTGATCGTGGTGCAGACTGCCTGGTCGTAGTGCAGACTGCCTGGTCGTAGTGCAGGCTGCCAGCCTGCACAGTACGGCGCAACCCCATTGCGCCGGCCGAGGCACGCTTCGCGCGTAGCATGGGCGCCCTCGCCCGTGCAGGACTGCGCAGCCCCAACGCGCCGGCCTAGGCATGAATTTTCGAGGGGGCAACAGCGGCGCCAGGCGGCTGAGCGCCGCGCACGGGCGAGGGCGCCCATGCTACGGACGATCTGAGCGGCTGCGAGCAACATCACAGACTGGCAAATCGTGGTGCAGGCTGCCAGTTTGCAATTCGTGACTAAAACCACAATCCATCACAGGCTGGCAGCCTGTGCTACGACGCGCTCACTTGCCGAACAAGCTGGGCAAGCCGCCGATGAACGGCAAGGCGAACTCCGCGGCGTTGGCGGCTGCGCTGGCCGCGGTGCGTGGGCCGTCGCGCTGCAAGTCGAGCTCGCCGTGCACAATCAGCCGGCCGCCGTCGGTGTTCATCATGACGGTGCCGCCGCGAAACCACTTCAGGATCGGCGAGTCGTAGCTGTCCGGCGGCGACTCGAGCGCGCAGGTCGCTCGCCATTGCTCGCCTTCGCATACATAATCGGCGCCGAGCGGACATTGGATCTGGCCATCGACGAGCCGGCTGGCCACCGCTCGGGCTTCATCGGGTGTGGCGCCGAGCTGCACGGCCAGCGTGTTCAGCCAAGTCGCGTTGCCGCGCGTCATCTCGAGCGCCTGCTCGAACGTCAAGTCGCGAATCCACGGCGCCAGTTGCGTCTTGGTCAAGTCGTCAATGCGCAGCCAAACTTGCGTTGGCGCCTGCGACTTCCTCACATCCAGCGCCGGTTGCACCGACGCCAGCAGTTCGCGATCGAACGCCAGCACCGAGAAGTCGCCACCGCGCCATCGCCAAAGTCGCAGCGGCAGCCGCGAGTAGCCCTCGGCGTCCTCGCGATTGCGTGGTGAGATCGGAAAGCCGTCGAGGAAGCCGGGGCGCGGCCAGGCGCCGAGATAGCCCGGCGCCGCTTGCAGCGTTCGCAAGGTGTCGAGCAGCCCTTCCAGCTCGAGATCGGGGAACGTCGGGCGGCGATCGAGAATCCCGATGAACAGCTGGTGCGGAGCGACGCTGGGTCGCAACAGCCCGCCGCGCAGCGATGCCTGGCCCGTGATCACGGCGTCCGGCGGAGCGGTGATCTGGTCGTCCGTCGACTCGCCAAGCAAGCCGAACCAGCGACTGTACTTTCGTTCGACAAACGGCGAGACCTGCGCGTCGACGACCAGTCGCTCGCGGCCCGCGTGCCCCTCGACGGCGAACCGCTTCACCGAGACCATGACGGGGTCCATCGTCCGCCACTTCTCCTGGTAATAGCGAGTCAGTTGAATAAACTCGGCGCGTTCCTGCGGAGAGACGCCGTCGAGTTTGACGTCGGGAATCGGCAGCAGCGTGCCCCGCGCGCCTCGAAGGGTGTCGAGCCAGCGGCCATCGACCTTCAGCAGCCGGCTGTCGTCGACGCGTCGGCCCCAGTCGGCGGGCAGCAGTCCGGCCTGGATCATCGCCGCCTCGTCGGCCGGCAGGCCCTCCCGTCTCGCGGCAAGCTCCGCCAGCTCGGCCACCTGGAAGTCGCTCACGGCCCGCAGCCGCCGCCGCAGCTCGATTTGGTACTGCGGCGAGACGAGCTGGTGGAAGAAATGCGTGGAGAAGTAGGCGAACAGCGTGTCGCCGCTGTCGCCGGGCATGCGAGTGCGCGCGTGGCGAAACTCGTTCGTGGCGCCCAAGCTGGTGGCGCCGTCGATCACTTGCCAAAACCGCTCGACAACATGACGTGAATTTGTCACGAGCCGATAATGCTCGTGGGCGACCAGAAACGACCGGACGCGATTGTCCTCGGTCGCGATCAACTCCACCTCATGCCCTTGAACCTTCACCTTCGTCCGCCGCGCCTGTGGCTCGCGGCTTAGCATGGCGCTTCGCTCCCGCGAGAGCGCCGCGTCCAGCAGCAACGAATTCTTCGCCTCCAGCAACACGCCCAGCGCGGCGCCGTCTGACATATAGATGTCCGTGCCGATCAAGGCGAGGTCCTGGACGACGTGATCCCCCAGCAGATCGGCCAACAACGAATAGCGAATCGAGAACTGTCGCTCGAATCGATCCGTCAAATCTTGCCGAAATCCTCGCTCGGAGATCATGCTGCCCAGGTCGCCGCCTTGTTCGCGAATCAGATGGGTCAGCCAGAGAAAGTTGGAGAACTTGCCGAATCGCACGTAGAGGAACTCGGGCGGAGTCAGCAGCGCAAGCGGCTCGATCGCCACATCCTCCGCGGCGGGCTGCTCGGGCAACGACGCCCAAATCACGCTCGGCGGCGTGTCCACTAACTGGCCCAAGTCGCGCGCCGGCTGCAACAACGAATCGCGCAGCACACTGGAACGCAGCCGCTCGGCGCCGGCAAGCAGCTCCACCGTTGCCAGCGGGCGATCCTCTTCGTCACGCTCCTTGCGGCTGACATCCAGCGGCAGGTTGTGCCGGCGAGCCAGCATCGCCAGCAGGTAGTGGTCCACCACGGGCGGGTGATGCCCGTCTTTGATGCGGGACTCGGCCGCCCCGCGATATTCCGTCCACCACTCGTTGAGCAGGCGTCCCGCCACTCGCGCGCGGTCAGGCGCCGGCATCAGTGTCAGCGACTCTCGATCGGGCCAGGTCAGCCGCAGCGGCTCGGTGCCGTGAAACAAGAACCGGTACTGGGCAAACTCGCCACGATTGCGAATCAGCCCCACTCGTCGCCGCGTCGTCACGGGGTAGAGCATCCGCCCGCTGGCCTCCCGGATCTCTGGCAGCGGCTCGCCCGGAGCCACGGGCAATTCGACAAAGGCCAGATTCAGCGGCGACGCCAACACGCACTCGGTCGTGGCCCGCGACCTCAACAGTTGTGCGTCGCTCACGGCAGGAATTGCCGCGAGCGCAAGCAGAATGAGCCGGACCATGGTCGCTTTGCCTTGCATCTCCATTGTCTCCGTACGTAGCACAAGCTGCCAGCCTGTGATGTTTGTGGTTTGCCCACACAGTTTGCAGGCTGGCAGCCTGCACCACGACTTGCCAGCCTGTGATGGTTGTGGGTGCCAGCCTGTGATCGATTGCCCACAGGTTGCAGGCTGGCAGCCTGCACCACGACCTGGGAACCGGTCGACCTGTGATTATAGCAAGCCGTGGTCATCGCCTTCGGGCGGCCGCCAGCAGTCCGGCGGCAACCAGGCTGCTACAATCAGCCCCTTGTCCCCAACGAGCCACCACCTTGAGGACTGCGCATGCATCCGGTCGTCCTGCTGTTGATCGGCGTCGCCATCGTGCTTGGCGGCGTGCTGCTGTTTCGTTTACACGCGTTTCTCGCTCTGATTCTGGCCGCCCTGACCGTGGCCAGCCTGACCCCGCTCGCCAATCGCGAGCAGTATCTTGGCAGCAAGGTCGCGCTGGAGCCGCACAAGGGTTACGTCGTGGATGGGGAGGCGGTTCGGCTGGCGAAGAACTTGCCCGCCGGCACGCCGATGGTGTTCCTGCGCCGAGAGGACGATGGCTGGGTCGAGTCCGGCACGGCCGCGGTGACAATGGTGGAGTTGGACTCGGGAGACATGCAGTCGGTGCTGGCGGGCGGAGCCGCTTTCGCCGATCCAGCCGGGATGCTGATGACCAGCGCCCAATGGCAGCAGGTGCGGTCCGACGCCGGCAAAGGCGTGGGCGATCGCGTCGGCTCCGCCTTCGGCTCGACGTGCGGCAAGATCGGCATCCTGATCGCCTTGGCGGCGATCATCGGCAAGTGCCTGTTGGACAGCGGCGCCGCCGATCGAATCGTCCGCGCCGCGCTACACCTGGTCGGCGAGCGCGGAGCTCCGGCCGCATTTGTCGTCAGCGGCTTCACGCTCGGCATCCCCGTGTTCTTCGACACGGTGTTCTATCTGCTCATCCCGCTTGGCAAAGCGCTGCGACTGCGGACGGGCAAGAACTACCTGCTCTATATCCTGACGATTGTCTGCGGCGGCACGATGGCGCACTCGCTGGTGCCGCCCACGCCGGGCCCGCTGCTGGTCGCCGGCGAGCTGCACGTGGACATCGGCCTGATGATTTTGGGCGGCATTCTGGTCGGACTTTGCACGTCCAGCGCCGGCTTCCTCTACGCAAATCTGATGAACCGCATGCTCGACGTGCCGCTGCGTGAGACGCCCGAATCGATGAAAGAACTGCAAGAGATCACCGGACGCGACACCAGCGAGCTGCCGCCGCTATGGCTGTCGCTGCTGCCGATCCTGCTGCCCGTGGTGCTGATTGCCGGCTACACCGTGCTGGACACCTTGGCAAAGCGGACCGATGCGGGGGCGAGCGAGTGGCTCACGCCGACTGTCATGAGCTGGTCCGCGGCATTGGGCAACAAGAACATCGCCCTGGCGATCGCGGCGGTGATCTCGATTCTTACCTTGGTCGTCGTGCGCCGCGTGAGTCGCGAGCAACTGGCCGAATCCATGCAGCAGGCTTTGCAGAGCGGCGGCGTCATCATCTTGATCACCGCGGCGGGCGGCGCCTTCGGAGCGGCCCTGCAACAAACCGGCATCGTCGAGATTATTCGCCGGCTACCCGAAGGCTCGCCGGCGGTCATTCTGACGCTTGCGTTTTTGATCACCGCGGCGGTGCGAACCGCACAAGGCTCCTCGACCGTCGCCATGATTACGGCCGTCGGCGTGCTCAGCGGTTTCGCCGATCCGCAGACACTTGGCTGCCACCCGCTCTACCTGGCACTGGCGATCGGCTGCGGCTCGAAACCCGTCGCTTGGATGAATGACAGCGGCTTTTGGGTCATCTGCAAAATGAGCGGAATGACCGAGGCCGAGGGCCTGCGATTCATCACGCCGTTGAGCATCTTGATGGGTGTCACGGGCTTGGCAGTGACGCTGCTGGCAGCCACCTTCCTTCCGTTGACCTGATCCGGACCGAAAGAATAATTCTTCAACGGCCTCCCAACGGCCTCGTTGAGGTGTTTTTCAACGGCACTCCTACATCACTTGCGACATGTCCCAAATTGACCAAATCCAGAACTTCTCTCGACTGGCATCTCTGTGCGGCGCCAGCGAAGTGTTATTGGCGGCCCGCCGCACCGGACTGATGACGGCGTTGGACGGACCACCCAAAGCGCTCAATGAGTTGGCCGAGCTATGCGACATGCCTGCGGAGAGATTGTCGCTGTTGCTGGATGTGCTGGTCAGCACGGGGGCGGTGGAGCGTTACGGCGACGATTTTGCGTTGTCCACGGCGATGCGGTTGGTCAACCATCATCCCAACGCCTTGCACGGCCCGCACTGGAGCACGCTGCGGTCGTTTCTGTGCGATGGCGATTCAACGCCGCCTCAAGAGCACGCCGAAGAGGCGCATCACGCCTATCGGGGCGACACGCTGTCGCTGCAATGGACATTGACCGCCGCCGCCATGGAGCTCGCCGAGCAACTGCAAATCGGCCAGCAGCGCCGCGGCCTGCGGATTCTCGACCTCGGCGCCGGCTCGGCGATGTGGAGCGGCGCGATGGCCTATCGCGACCCCGAGTCGCACGTGACGGCTGTCGACTTGCCGGGCGCGTTGGAGGCGGCTGAGCGAACCGGCAAGGAGATTGACATCTCCGCGCGGCTGGACTTGATCCCCGGCGACTATCGAACGCTCGAGCTGCCGGAGGCTGCGTTTGACGTCGTGCTGGCCGTTGATTTGTTGCAGCTCCAGCCGCTCGAGCAGTCCGAGGACTGGCTGCGACGCGTGCACCTGACGCTGTGCGCCGGCGGCGAGCTAATCCTGGTCGGGCGTTTTGCCGGACAGCCTCGAGGCGATTTGCACCGAGTGTTGGGTGCCCTGGAACTGGCGTTGCGAGTGCCCGGCGCTCAATTGCACTCGGCCGAGGAAGTCGGCCGCTGTCTCGAAGGCATCGGATTCGAGGTCGGCGAACTGATGTTGCTCGACGCCCCTCCCTACTCGCTTGGCGCCCTGGTCGCTCGGCGATAGTTGGTCGGGCCTCCCATGCCACGGGCGAAATTGTCGTAGTGCAGGCTGCCAGCCTGCAAGCTTCGCTCAAGACCACAACATTCACAGGCTGGCAGCCTGTACCACGGGCTCGGCCGGCGCGACGGGGTTGCGCAGTGCTGCACGGGCGAGGGCGCCCATGCTACGCGCGAAATTGTCGTAGTGCAGGCTGCCAGCCTGCAACCTGCGATCAAGACCACAACATTCACAGGCTGGCAGCCTGTGCCACGGGCTCCAGTTGTGTTCGTCGCGGAATCAAATCATCCTATGGGGACGGCTTTGGGGACGGCTCCGCCGCCGCACACCGCACATTGACCGATACGCATTGCCCATTGCCCATCGCCGAACTGCACTCCCACCCTTCGAACGGTCCTGTTCACGTCATGAAGACCAAGCCCGCCGCCGTGCTGCTCGCCGTCCTCTCCGCCCTCGCCGCCCCTCTGGCGTTGGCCGAGGACGTTGAATTCAACCGCGACATTCGCCCGATCTTGGCCGACAACTGCTTTCAGTGCCACGGCCCTGACATCAACCAACGCAAAGCGGACCTGCGGCTCGACGAAGAAGCCGCAGCCAAGGAGCACGGCGCCGTCACCGCTGGCAAGCCCGCTGACAGCGAGCTGATCCGCCGCGTCATGAGCCACGATGACGAAGAGCGAATGCCGCCGGCCGGATCGGGAAAGGCGCGGCTGAGCGACAAGCAGATCGAGCTGCTCCGCAAGTGGATCGCCGCCGGGGCCAACTGGCAAGAACATTGGTCGCTGCGGC
This sequence comes from Planctomycetales bacterium, assembly GCA_020426845.1. Lineage (GTDB taxonomy): Bacteria > Planctomycetota > Planctomycetia > Pirellulales > Pirellulaceae > JAGQPF01. The sequence continues at coordinate 2,864 of JAGQPF010000306.1, read as the reverse complement.
CGCCCGCAGCCCAGCCGGCGCCGGAAATCAAATCGCCCGAGGCCCAAGCCAAGGTGATCAACGACGTCGACCGCTTTCTGCTGCATCAGCTGCAACTGCGGGGACTCGACTTCTCCGAACCGGCCGATCGCCGGACGTTGATCCGCCGCGTCTACTTCGACCTGATCGGCATTCCCCCCACGCCCGAGCAAGTTGAAGCGTTTCTGAATGACAAATCGGAGAACGCATTCGAGAAGGTCGTCGACCAGCTGCTCGATTCGCCCCACTTCGGCGAACGAATGGCGACCTACTGGCTGGATCTGGTTCGCTATGCGGACACCAACGGAATCCACGGCGACAACCATCGCGAACATTGGCTGTATCGCGACTATGTCATCCGGGCGTTCAACGACAACTTGCCGTTCGATCAGTTCACTCGCGAACAATTGGCGGGCGACCTGCTGGAGTCACCCACGCGCTGGCAGAAAATCGCCTCGGGCTACAACCGGCTGAATATGACCACGCGAGAAGGCGGCGCTCAGGCCAAGGAGTATCAGGCGAAGTACGCGGCGGATCGCGTCCGCAACGCGTCCACGGTGTGGATGGGAGCAACGCTCGGCTGTGCCGAATGCCACAATCACAAGTTCGACCCGTACACCACTCGCGACTTCTATCAATTCGCGGCGTTCTTCGCCGACGTCCAAGAGACTGCCGTTGGCCAGCAGCAGCCGACCCGGCTGCCCACCGACGAGCAACAACAGGAAATCGATCGACTCAACGCGGAACTCGCCGAGCTTAAACAGCAGTTCGAGCAGCCTGCGGGCGAGCTCGCCCAGCAGTTGGAAGCGTCGCTCGCGAACTTCGAGACCCGCTGGAAGTCGCAGTCCGATTGGGAAACTCGACGACCGGAAGAAGCTCGGGCCGCCATGGGCAGCGAGGTGGCCGTGCAAGACGACGGCGTCATCGTCCTCTCCAAGGCCAAGGAGAAAGAGCAACTGGTGCTGAAGCTCTGCGGCGAGTTCAAGGGCGTGACCGGGATTCGCATCGAATGCCTCACGGACAAATCCTTGCCGGCCGGCGGGCCCGGACTGGCAGGCAACGGCAACTTCGTGCTTTCGGAGATTCGCGTCGCCGCCGGTGAGCCGCAAGCGCTGGGCAAGGCGACCGCCTCTCACTCGCAAAACCAATTCCCGGCCGAAGCGGCGACCGACGGCAAAGCCGAAACGGGCTGGGCGATTCTGCCGCAGGTCGGCAAAGATCAACAGATCGTCGCGCCATTGGCGAAGCCGGTTGACGCCAGCGAGCTGGAGGTGACGCTGGAGTTCAACTACGGTTCGCAACACCTCATCGGCAGGCTCCGCGTGAGCACCACCACGGTGCCGACGCCCGCAGCCGGTGACAACGGCGTGCCGGAGAACATCGCCAAGTTGCTCAAGATTCCGGCCGAGGAGCGGAAGCCCGAACAGCAAAGCGAGCTGCTTCGCTGGTATCGCGACAAGGCGCCCGAGCTCAAGCCGCTCCGCGACCAGATCGCCGCGGCCACCGCCAAGCGAGACCAAGCGGTCAACGCCGCGCCCGAAGTGTTGATTGCCATGTCCGGCGCGCCACGTGAGACTCGAATTCTGCCGCGAGGCAATTGGCTGGATGACTCCGGTGAGATCGTGCTGCCGCAAACTCCCGACTTCCTCCCCAAGGCCGCTCTCGACGAGAAGCAGGCCGATCGACAGTCACGGCTGGACTTGGCCAATTGGCTGGTCGACCCCAACCATCCCTTCACCGCGCGAGTGATGGTCAACCGGCTTTGGAAAATCGCCTTCGGCCATGGGATCGTTCGCACGCTCGACGACTTCGGCGCTCAAGGCCGCTGGCCCTCGCAGCCGGCGCTGCTGGACTATTTGGCCGTCGAGTTCCGCGACCATGGCTGGGACGTGAAACGAACGCTGCGGCTGATCGTCACCTCCTACGCGTATCGTCAATCCTCGGCGGTCAGCCCCGCATTGCGAGAGCTCGACCCGTTCAACGACCTGTACGCCCGGCAATCGCGGTTCCGACTCGACGCCGAGCTGGTGCGCGACAACGCTTTGGCCGTCAGCGGACTGCTGGTCGACAAGGTCGGCGGCCCGAGCGCCAAGCCGTATCAGCCCGCCGGCTATTGGTCGCACCTGAATTTCCCGCGACGCGAGTACCAACCCAGCACGGACGAAGATCAGTATCGCCGCGGCCTGTATACCTATTGGTGCCGCACGTTCCTGCACCCCAGCCTGAGATCCTTCGACGCAACTACTCGCGAAGAGTGCACGGTCGAGCGTCCGCGCAGCAATACGCCGCTGGCGGCATTGGCTCTATTGAACGATCCGACCTACGTCGAAGCCGCTCGAGTGCTCGCGGAGCAAGCCGTGCTCGAGGCGAAGGCGCCCGGCAAACGGCTGCAATACATCTACCGCCACGTGCTGTCGCGACAGCCGCTGCCGGCGGAGGCCGACGCGCTGCTGCCCTTGGCCGAGGCGCATCAGCGACAGTACGAACAGGATCGCGAGGCAGCCGAGAAACTGCTCGCCACGGGCATCCGACCACGCAACGCCGAGTTGGACACCGCCGAACTGGCGGCCTGGACTTCGATCGCCCGGGTGGTCCTCAATTTGCACGAAACAATCACCCGAAACTAACCTGAAACATGAACATCAACCCAAACCGCTCGCTTCCCGAACTCGCGACTCGCCGCTCTTTCCTGAACGCCACCGGGGCTAGCATCGGGGCGATGGCGCTCGGCGGCCTGCTGCAGCGAGACGCCGGCGCGGAAAGCACCGACAGCCGCTGGCCGGGCGTGATTCAAGAGCCTCACGTGCCGCCGCGAGCCAAGCGGGTGATCTTCCTTTGCATGGCGG
>JAGQPF010000305.1 GCA_020426845.1 Planctomycetales bacterium | reverse complement strand
CGCCCATGACGGCTCGAACACCACGACGGACGCGTTCACCTTCACGGTCGTCGATCCCGCAGGCAACTCGACGCCGGCCACCGACTTGGCGCTGACGATCACGCCGGTCGACGACGACGCGCCCGTGGTCGGCAACCATGCGGCGACGTTGAGCGAAGGCCAGACGCTGGTGCTTGCCCCAGCGCACCTGTCGGCGACCGACGCGGACTCCGACGACGCCGCGTTGCAGTTCACCATCTCCGCCGCGCCGGCTCACGGCACGCTGTCGCTCAACGGCGTCGCGTTGGCGGCGGGACAGAGCTTCACCCAAGCGCAGCTCGTCGCGGGCGACGTTCGTTACGCCCATGACGGCTCGAACACCACGACGGACGCGTTCACCTTCACGGTCGTCGATCCCGCAGGCAACTCGACGCCGGCCACCGACTTGGCGCTGACGATCACACCCGGCGGCGTATCGGGCAGTTTGGAGCAGTTCGACTTTGGCAACGCCACGAGCCCTGTCGCGACAGGATTTACGGCTGTCATAGGCGAAGTGTTTGACGTCGCTCGAGGTTACGGCTGGGCACAGCCCGCAGGCACGTTCACGCGCAACGGCGCCGACGCGTTGCTAACTGACGGCAATTTCGGGCAGGACAACACCTTTCTGGTCAACGTCGTCGGACGTCAGCACGTCACACTAACCCTGGGCGACGAGTCGTTTGCGCGGGATCAGGTGCGAATCTGGGCGGAGGGCGCCGTGGTCGCCCCACTGGTCACAACGACTCCGGGTGAATTTGCCATTGTTGAGTTTGACGTCGACGTCGCCGACGGCCAACTTGCCTTGAGATTCGAGGATGTCGGCGGCGCCCCCTACTTCACGCTCAATGGCTTGACGTTGCGGCCCGCCGTTGACGTGCAGCCAATCACCCTGCAGCCCGCTGGCCCCTTCGTCGCGGACGGGCTGACCATCGACACACTATCAGGAAGCGGCGCTCCACCCAACGCCTTGGTCACAATCGCAACCAAGGCAGGGACGGTGTTGGACGACGTCGCGTCTCAATACGACGGCGTACAAGTTCAAGCGGACGCAACGGGCCAGTTCTCGGCACGAGTGCGACGGCCGTTGACGGCCGGCGCCGCCACGGTCACGGCGTCGGCCATCAATGGAGCCGCGGAAGGCGCCCTCGAAATCACGTACCTCGCTCCCACTTCCTACCATATCGACCTGAACACGGCTGGCTCGCCCACGCAGCCTGGCTATCTCGAGCTGTTGCCGACCACCTTGCATACCGCCTCGTCGCCCATTGGATGGGACATCGCTGTCAGCGCCTTTGACCGCGGCGGGGCAAGTGGGCCGCTCATCCAAGACGGACACTATGCAAGCGGGGCGAGAGTCTTGCGAGTTAACGTGCCTGCAAACCAAACGTATCTCGTTAGCTTGACCCTGGGTGATGCCAGCGCCCGTCGCGATCACATGGCCGTCCGCGTCAACGGGGTAGACGTGTCGGGCGATGTCTCGACATCGGCTGGTGAATTCGCCCGGGTGACGGGGTTCGCCACGGTCGACGACGCTGGACTCATTGAAATTGCCATTGAGGATCTGGCCGGGGACCTCTACTGGGTGCTGAACGGAGTCGACATCGTTCGAGCCGACGAATTGGAGCCGGTGACGTTCACTCGCCTGAGTGACCAACCGTTGTCCGCTGATGGAGCAACGGTCGACACCATCACGGGCTCCGTGAATTTGCCCGACGGCACGCTGCTTACGGTCACCACGACTCAGGGAGTGATCCTCTCGGATACTTCGCCGGCCTATCAAGGCGCACAAGTGCCAGTGACCAACGGCTCCTTCAGCTTCCAACTCCGGCGTCCTGCGATCGACGCGACTCCCGAATTCTCCGCAACGGCGCTAACCGGCGAAGCCTACGGCGCCGCGTCCGACATCGTGTCGTATGAGGGCGTCACGACGCGTCGCTTTGACTTCAACAGGCATTCCAACGACACGGAACCCGGGTTCACGAGCGTTCGGGCGGGACAGATTTACAACGACACCACCGGGCATGGCTGGCAATCCTCACCCTTCGAGTTCGAGAGAGGAACAGCGGGATACAGCGTCAACACCGTCTCACTGCATCGCGACGGCGCCTGGGGCTCCGCCGGCGCCACTGGCGCAAAGACATTTGTTGTCAGCGTGCTCCCGGGATCAGCCAGCGACGTGCTTGTCCACGTGGGCGACCGAAACTTTGCTCGCGACCAGATACAAGTTCAAACAGAAGACGGACAAGTTGCAATTGCGCCCAATACGGCGGCCAATCAATTCACCGCGGTTCAGTTGTTCCACGTGGTGGATGACGGCGACGGCCGGCTCGAGATAACGTTCAGCGATCTCGGCGGCACAGACGCATACTGGGTTGTCAACGGCCTGGAGATCTCTGCTTCCGGCAATGCAGCTCGTCCGGCGCCATTGTCAAGCTCATCGACGTCGGCGTCTCCTGCACTTGGCGCCTCAACGGCGAGCGCAGGGGTGTCGGACAGCGACAGTGCACCGGCGGTTCCCCAGCTTCCTGCCGTTCAGCGGAAGAAGGAACGCGAAGAGACGGATGCGTTCTTCGCCGTGTTCGGAGAGCAGGACGATCCCATCGACCTGCTTTGACGCCTTTCACAAAGTCCTAAAGGCCGATGGCCTTCCTCACGTTTGCTTGGAACGCGCGGGCGCCTATCCGCATTCACGGCTCCGCTCGCACCTTCGCCAGTGCCTCTCCTAAACGTCGTCGCTCGTCATAGCTTTCTGCCCGGCCCAGTGCTTGCTCGAGCGCTGTGGCCGCGTCACGAGCGGCGGCGCCGATCTTGGCAAGGCTGTCGATGGCGGTGAATCGCTCGTAGTCGTGCGGTGAAGTCAACAACGCAGCGATCGCCGGCACGGCGTTTGCCGCATGCTGACCCTGCTCGCCCAGCGCTCGCGCCGCCACTACCTTCAGCTCGGGCCGCCGCAGGGCCGCGGTCAGCGCAGTTGCGACATCTGCCTCCTCCCGCCAGTTGCCCAAGGCCTGAACCGCCGCAATGGCTGTCGCAGTGGCGGAGTCCGAGGCGGTGTTCAGCAGCGCCGCCTTCGCCTCATCGCCACCCAGTTGGCCCAGCGCACGGGCCGCGGCAGAAGCGACCCGCGCGTCGGACTTCATCAACTCAATCAACTTGCCGACGGCACTTCGGCCCGCCTGCTTCATCGCTCCGATCGTGCCGGCGGCCGCCGCTCGGACCTCCGGATCCGAATCGTCCAGCAACGGAATGATCTGCTCCAACGCCGTCGCGGCCCGCTCCTCGAACGACCGCAGCCCCTGGAGCGCGTCCACCTGCAGCCCGGGGTCGGCAAGCAATGAGCGCAACGCGCCAACACTTGACATGCCTGCGTCACCCATCTGCGAGAGGGCAAGCGCGGCGCTCGCCGTGCGGCCGGGATCCTTCAGCATCATCGTCAGTTGAGGGGCCGCGGCAGCGGCTGCCGGTCCCAGCTGACCCAGAGTATGCACAATCAGTTCGGCCTGCCGCGGGTCATCCAGCAGTGCTGCCAAGTCGGGCGCCAGCGAGGTGGCCGCGTCGCCCAAGCCTCCGATGACATTGATCGCCTGAAACGCATATCGCTCGGAGTGCATCAGCGGCTTGAGGTCGTCCAACAGCGGGGCAGCCGCCGGTCCCATCTCCTTCGCGACCGTCAGCGCGTGGCGTGCGGTGTTCTCATTGCTCAACCAAGCTCGGACGGCCTGCAACAGTTCGGGAGAGTCCGGCGCCAATTTGGCGGTCAGACGCGCAGCATTCACCCAAACTTGCGCGTCAGGGTCGTCGAGCAGCTTTCGCAGCGCGACCACCAGCTGTTGCCGGCGACTTTGGTCCACTTCGAGCGGCGCAGACGAGCTCTCCACTATCGTGCGGGCGAGCAGCGAGACCTTGCGAGGCTCGGTCTCCTGCGCGAGCCGCTCGACGAGCGCCGCCTGGGCCGCTTCGTTGCCGACCATCGCATACAGCGCATCGCCCGCCTCGCTTTGCAGGCCAGCGTCAATGACCGCCCGCAAGACGCCGGGGGATTCCGGGGCGATCTGCAACAGGGCTTCCGCGGCGCGGTTGGCCGCTTGTTGGCTGCCGAGCAGCTTGATCAGTCCTTCTGTCGCGGGCGCCGCCGCGGGGCCTAATCGGCCGTAGGCCGCCAGGGCTTGCCGCTGCACTTCGTAATCTTGCGACTCCAACGCAGCCTCGAGCGACTCAAAGACTTTGGGGTGCGCCAAGCCGAGCCGTCCCATGGCCGCAGCGGCCAGTGCCGAGAGCTTGGGATCGTCGCTCGTGACAATGCCCGCCAGATCGCGCATGTGCTGTTTCGGGATCTCCCTCAATTGGGCAATCGCCGTGATCGCTCGTGCCCGAGTCTTGTCATTCACATCCGTGTCCACGGCCACCTCGAGCAGCATCGGCAGGGCAGGGGAGCCGATTCGCGCCAGGGCATTGGCCGCCGGCGCCACGACACGGTCGTCGCCAAGCCGCAATGCTCGAGCCAAAGGCGCCGCGAACGCCGCCTCCAGCGTCGGCCGCTGCCCCAACTTCCGAGCTGCCGCCGCTAACGCTTGCTCATTCTCCAACGCTGCGATAAAAAGCGCGAGCTGCTCGTCGCTGAGCTCGCTGCGCGCGAGCGCAGCCGCCGCCTCATCGGCAGTTGGCTTGCCGCTGCCCAGCAGCTCGAGCGACGCGTTCAGCGACAGTTCATCCAACCGGCCGTCTTGCGGCAAGAGTTGCATCGTCGCTGCGACTAGCTCCCCGTCTTCGGAGACCAGATTCTTGATCAACCGTTGCGTGTCGACGGCCGAGCGGTCGATCGCGGCGAGCGCCACCGTGGCCCAGCCAGTCAACTCGGGGGACCCCGACTCGGCATTCGCCAAGGCCGCCAGCGGCTCACGATACACAGCGACAGGCCGCTCCCCGCACAGCCGGCAGATGCCGATCTTCACCTCGGCCGTCGTGTCGTCGGCTCCGAGCGCCGCGAGCAGCGCGGGCCGGACGCCGCGTCCCATCTCGGCCAGCGCGTAGCGGCACTGCTGTCGCAACGCTTGATCTTCCGCTCCGAGGCCCGCCAACAGCGCCGCAGAGATGCGTTCATCGGCCTTGCCCATTCTTCTCAGCTCCAGCGCCGCCTGCACTCGCGACGCGGGCTCGCCCACGTCCAGCGCGGCCAGATACACGTCGGAATAGGCCTGCTTGGCGGCGCCGCGGACGCGCGCCAGCTTCGGCAATACTGCGGCGCGCAGCTCTTCATCGTCACATTGCAGAGCCGCCGCCGCAATTGCCGCACAGCTCTTCGCCATCTCGTCAACTGACACAGTCGTGTCATTTTGATTCAGGAACAGCAAGCGAGCGAGCTGGAGCTGAAGCTCTGGATCGTTGACGCCAATGGCCAGCAGCGCCCGCTTCGCGGCGACCTGGACTCGGCGATCCGGATCATCCAAGGCCGCTCGCAGTTGCGGGGTTGCGGCCTCGGCATCTGCTCCGATCGCCTGCAAGGCGTTCGTTGCCGCCAGCCGCACCGCGAAATCATTCGACTCGAGCCCCCGCACCAAGCCGGGGACTTCATTGGCGCCTCCTCCCAAACTGGTGATTGCCTTGGCGGCGGCGGCGAATCGAGCGTCCTCACTCAGCTCAGCCTGCAACAGTCTCAGCGAGTCTTGCTTTGTGTCGTCGGTTGTCACGGCCACCAACGCCGCGATCAACTGAGCTCGCAGCTCCTGAAGCTCTTGCTCGTCACCCTCGGGGGGACTTGCCAACGAGCGCAACACAGCGCCGTGCGCCGTCTTCGCCGCCGAGCCCCACTTCGCCAACGCTGCTCCGGCCCCTTGGCGCACACGGAATGAGGGGGCCGCAAGCGAGCTCTCCACCACCGGGAGCGTGTTGGAGATCACGGCCGGCGGCAAATCCCCCAGCGACGCCAGCGCGGCGCGGCGATTGAACTCCGCGCCTTGCTTCGTGCCGACCAACTCGGTCAACAATTTGGCGATCGGCGCCGGGTCCACATCCTCACGAGCGCCCAATTTTCCGAGCGCCACCAGCATTTGCTCGACTGCCATGGCGCGATGATATTGATCGTCGGGAAACGACGTCCTCACCACGCGCAGCATGGAGGGAACGATATCGGCGTTCACCGGGCCGATCGCTGCCAGGGCATTCGCGGCGGCGCCGCGCAGGGCGGGTTGCTCATCGTGCTCCAGAATCTGCAGCAGACGCTCGGCGCCGGCGCTCACCCTCAGCACGCCCAACCCCTCGATCACCAGCAGCTTCACATCGAACGGCTCTGCATCCAGCCCGCCCGACAGCGCAGAGCTGAGCTCCGGGTACTTGCCGGGACCCGCTTTGGAATAAGTGTCTTTCCGCCCCTCGATCTCCAACGCGGCGGCATAGCCGGTGACCACCGGATCATCTTTCGCCGCCAGCAGCGCGGCCAACGCGCTGTCCAACTCGGGGGCGTTGCGGATCAGCCGCCCATGTTCTCTCAGCACATAGAGCGCGTTGAGACGCACCGCGCGCGGATGCTCCGCCGTCTGGGCGATCTTGGCGAGCGTCGCATGGGTCTCCGCATCGTGTTGGATCGTTCTCATCGCATCGAAGGACAGAATCCCGGCTCGTGAAGTTGAGCCCAAGGCGATCAACAACTGCTGTTCGCCGCCACTGTCGTACTGGCCCAGCGAGGCGATGGCTGCCGTCGCAATCTGCTCCTCTTGGCCCAATAGTTGAGCGGCAAACTGCAAATGGGGAACCGCCGACGGCAGCTTGGGCTCAATCGCCCCGAGCGCTTCGGCAATTTTGACTCGCGCGCCCCGCTCCACTGCGTTGTCACGCAACAGCGCGCCCAGCGCGGCCACCTGAGTTTCATTGGCGGGTCGAAGTTTTCCCAACGCCTCGATCGCCTGACTGCGAAACTTGGCGCCGCGATTCTTGGTCTCCGCGATGATCGTGTCGACGATTTCCTCGGTGGTCGGCTCCACGATCGCCAACCCTTGAATCAGGGAATTTCGCACGACCTCGTCGGGTCGCGCTTTCAACTGATCGAGCAACCAACTCGCTTCTCCAAGTCGGGCAAGTGCCTGGCCGGCGTGCGGCCCCGAGTCGGGTCTCCCCAGCGCATTTCTCAGGACTCCCGCATGCGGCTTGGCGGCATCGCCAATCAGCCCGAGTGCCTCTGCCGCCGCGGCACTTGCCGAGCGAGGCAAGCCGAGCATTTGGCGGCCCGTGACTTTTGCCCAATCATTACTATCCTCTCGCGACACGGTTTGGGCCAACGCTTCCACTGCGGAAGAGGCCTTTGCGCCCTGGTGGCCAATCGCCAGGGCCACCCAATACGCGACGGGTTCGTTTGGATCATTCAGCGCCGCCGCTAACTCGTCCACCACATCCAACAGCTTGCCCAATCGCCTCGCGGCACCGAGTGCCTTCGCCGCATCCTCACGAATTTCCGGATTGGGGTCGATGAGCAGCCTCGCCAATGCCTTGAGCACCGCGGGCTCCAACTCATTGCGATAGCGAGTGCTCTCGATACCTCGGAGCCGTACCGCTGGTTTGCGCGATCCGAGCAGTGCGACCACGTCAGACGCCTGGTTGGTGGCAGCCAACTCCTTCGCGTTCGGCTCCCCCTCCACATCCGGCTCGCCCGAAGGCGTGGCAAACGTAGCGACATATGCTTGGGTTGCAGCCGAGCCGCCGGTCGCTTGAACGGAATTGCCCGGCCCCTTGGAAACGGTTCCGGGACGGCTCGCAGCTGGTTGCTGATCAACGGCGACAGCGGATGGGGCCGGTTGCGCCGGTTGCTGGTCAGCCGCGACGGCCGGTGGGGCCGGTTTGCGGTTGCCACACCCCGCAAGGCAGCTCAGCCACAACAAAACCGCGACGCCAGGGACAAGCGTTCCGGCAGATAGTGGCATAGATGGTGGGGTTAGACGCCAAGACAGAAAGCGGTCGGTCCGTAGGCGCTTCGAGATGGCCATCGTTCGTCTCCCAGTGCAGTTGCTCGAGCCCGCAGTACGCCCCTTGACCCCACCCATTGGACGGGAGCGGCGGGTCGATTGCAAGCAACGGCTCGCGGGGGCGTGGGCATTTACGCACCTGTGCAAGCTGCTAAAATCTGGGGTTTTCCACTCTTCGTTACAATTCTCTGTGCTCTCGCCACATTGAACCCCGAAAAGGACGCGCCATGACCAAGACCGTCAACGTTGCAATGGTGGGACTCGGATTTGGGTCCGAGTTTATTCCGATCTATCAGGCCCACCCCAACACCAACGTGGCGGCGATCTGTCGGCGCAATGAGCAGGAGTTGCAGAAGACGGGCGACACCTTCGGCATCGAAAAACGCTACACGGAATTCGATCAGGTGCTGGCTGACAGCGACATCGACTTCGTTCATATCAACAGCCCGATCAACGACCACGCCTGGATGTCGTTGAAGGCGTTGGACGCCGGCAAGCATGTGATGTGCACGGTCCCGATGGCGACGACGATCGACGAGTGCCGCCAAATTGTCGAGAAGGTCAAAGAGACGGGGCTCAAGTACATGATGGCCGAGACGGTCGTCTACAGCCGCGAGTTCCTGTTCATCAAGCAAATGTACGACAAGGGCGAGTTGGGCAAGATTCAGCATCTGGCCGCCTCTCACCCGCAGGACATGGACGGCTGGCCCGAGTACTGGCAGCGAATGATTCCGATGCACTACGCCACGCACGTGGTCAGCCCCTGCCTGGGTCTGGTCAACGGCTTGGCCGAGTACGTGAGCTGTTTTGGCTCGGGCACGGTGCGCGACGACATCGCGGAGAAGTCCGGCAACAAGTTCGCCGTCGAGACCTGCCACATCAAGATCAAGGACACCGACCTGACCGCCCACATCTGGCGTTTCCTGTATGACGTCGCTCGACAGTATCGCGAGAGCTTCGACGTCTATGGCACCAAACGCAGCTTCGAATGGACGTTGATCGAGCACGAGCCGCACGTGATCCACACGGCGAAGAAGCCCGAGCCGGAGATTCCCGAGAAGGTGGAGGTGCCGGACTTCGCGGACCTGCTGCCGCCGGAGATCCGCAAGTTTACGCTGCCGCAAGAGATTCACGACGCCGAGCACCTCTCGTTCGTCCAGGGTGGCGGACACGGCGGCTCGCACCCGCATCTGGTCAACGAATTCGTCAACTCGCTGCTCGAGGACCGCGACCCGTGGCCGAACGCCGTGACCAGCGCGAACTGGACTTGCGTCGGCATCTGCGCCCACGAGTCGGCTTTGAAAGGCGGCGAAATCGTTCGCCTGCCCGAATTCACCCAAGGCTGACACAGGCTGTTTGATCCATCCCACAACTGACAGGAACGCGTCATGCGCCTTTGCCGACTTCGCCGTCCTCGCCATCTCCGCCGTGCGCCGACCTTGCGCCCGAATCTGTTGGCAGTCTTGCTGACCGCCATCGCCTCGCTGGCGCTGGTCGCTCCGACAGCCCACGCGCAAGCGCCGAATCTCGACGTGCTGTTCCTCGGCGACCGGGGACATCATCAGCCGCGCGCTCGCTTTGACCAATTGGAGCCGGTGTTTGCCAAACGCGGCATCCGCTTGGTCTACACCGAAGAGCTCGGCCAGCTGAACCTGGAGAATCTGCGAAGCTACGACGCGCTGCTGCTGTACGCCAACATCGACAACATCGAGCCGCCGCAGGCGCAGGCGTTGCTCGACTATGTCGATGGCGGCGGCGGCTTTGTGCCGCTGCACTGCGCCACTTACTGCTTCCGCAACGATGACCGCATCGTGGCCCTGATGGGCGGACAGTTTCAGCGGCACGGCACCGGCGTGTTCCGCACCTCGATCGCCGCGCCGAACCACCCGCTGATGCGCGGCTTTGGCGGCTTCGAAAGTTGGGATGAGACGTATGTGCACCACCTGCACAACGAAAAGGATCGCACGGTGCTCACGTACCGCGTGGACGGCGAAGGGCGCGAGCCCTGGACGTGGATCCGCACGCAAGGGCAAGGGCGAGTGTTCTACACCGCCTGGGGACACGACCATCGCACTTGGGGCAATCCCGGGTTTCAGAACCTGATCGAGCGCGGGGTACGTTGGGCGGCCGGAGGCGATCCGGCGGCAGTGCCGAACTATCTGGCCGACCGGCCGTTCCCGACCCCCGAGATGACGCCCCCGCGCACGGACCTGGCGCCGCTGGAGTACGTCGAAGTCGGCGCCAAGATCCCCAACTACACGCCCGGCGAACGCTGGGGCACGCAAGGAGAGCTGATCTCCAAGATGCAAAAGCCGCTGGCGGCCGACGAGTCGCTCAAGCACATGCAAACGCCTGTCGGCTTTCGCGTCGAACTATTCGCGTCGGAGCCGGACATCGGCGGCAAGCCGATCACCATGGCCTGGGATGAGCGTGGCCGGCTCTGGATCGCCGAGACGTACGATTATCCCAACGAATTGCAGCCCGCCGGCAAAGGCCGCGACCGGATCCGCATTCTCGAGGACACCGATGGCGACTGGCGAGCGGACAAGTTCACCGTGTTCGCCGAGCAACTGAGCATCCCCACCGCGATCACCTTCGCTCACGGCGGCGTGATTGTGCAGGACAGCACGCGCACGCTCTTCCTCCGCGACACCGATGGCGACGACGTCGCCGACGAGCGACAAGTGCTGTTCACCGGCTGGAACCAGGGCGACACGCACGGCGGCGTCAGCAACTTCCAGTACGGCCTGGACAACTGGATCTGGGCGATGCAGGGCTACAACAACTCCGCCCCGGTCGTTGCGGGCAAGCAGATGCTGCCGTTCCGCCAAGGCTTTTTCCGCTTCCGGCCCGACGGCGCCGAATTGGAATTCATCCGCTCGACCAACAACAACACCTGGGGCCTCGGCATCAGCGAAGAGGGGCTCATCTTCGGCTCCACCGCCAACCACAATCCCAGCGTCTACATGCCGATCCCCAATCGCTACTACGAGCGGGTCCGCGGCTGGACCGCCTCGCTGCAACTGGGCACGATCGCCGACACGCATCTCTTCAAGCCGGTGACGAAGCACGTCCGCCAAGTGGATCAACACGGCGGCTATACCGCCGGCGCCGGACATGCGTTGTACACCGCTCGGCAGTATCCGCAGGAGTATTGGAACCGCACCGCCTTTGTCAACGGACCGACAGGCCATCTGGTCGGCACCTTCGTGCTCAAACCGGACGGCAGCGATTTTCATTCAACCAGTCCGTTCAACCTGCTCGCCAGCACCGACGAATGGACGGCGCCGATCATGTCCGAGGTCGGTCCGGACGGCAATGTGTGGGTGCTGGACTGGTACAACTACATCGTGCAACACAATCCGACGCCGCGCGGTTTTGAACAGGGCAAGGGCAACGCCTACGTCACGGACCTCCGAGACAAGCGACACGGACGGATCGTGCGAGTGGCCTACGGCGACGCAGCCAGGCCGTTCACGCTGGCCGGCGCCTCGCCGCAAAAGTTGGTGGAGACGCTCTCGCACCCCACCATGCTCTGGCGAAAGCACGCCCAGCGACTGCTCGTCGAGCAACGGGCGGTCAACACGGCGGACGCGCTGATCGCATTGGCTGGCGACACGAGCGTGGACGAAGTTGGCTTGAACGTCGGGGCCATCCACGCCCTTTGGACGTTGCATGGCCTGGGACTGCTGGATGGCAGCCATCCCGGCGCCACGGCGGCCGCCGTCGGCGCGCTGCGACATCCGTCGGCAGGTGTCCGACACAGCGCCGCGCAAGTGTTGCCGCCCTCTTCCGAAAGCGTCAACGCCCTGCTGAGCGCCGATCTGCTGAGCGACCCGATCGGGACCAACCGCCTGGCCGCGTTGCTGGCCTTGGCCGACATGCCGGCCCATCCCGAGGCCGGCAAGGCGATTCTCCGCACGCTCGCCGATCCGAACATCGATCGTTGGATCAAGGACGCGGCGATCAGCGCCGCCGCCACGCATGCTGGGCCGTTCCTGGCCGCCGTGGGAACGGCGTCCAAGCCGAGCGAGGATTTGCTGGAGGTGACGAACATCATCGCCACGCACTTTGGTCGATTGGGTCCCGTCGACTCGGTCGCCAACGTCATTCACGAGCTGACAACGGCCGATCCGCAGATTTCGGCCACGGTGCTGGCAGGCTTGACCGCCTGGCCCGAGGACAAGCAGCCGACGATCGACGCCCGCATGGAGAGCGATCTGAAGCAACTGATGAGCAAGCTGCCGATCTCCGCTCGCGGCTCATTGGTGAAGCTGGCGCAGCGCTGGGGCGGCGACCAGTTCGACGACTATGCGAAGCTGGTCTCCGAATCCCTGTTGAAGCAGTTGGATGACGACTCGGTGTCGCTACGCGATCGACTCCGGGCAGCAAGAGAGCTGGTCTCATTCCAGGCCAACGACGGCGACTTGGTCGAGGAGTTGCTCGATCGCGTGACGCCGCAGGCCGCACCCGAGTACTCCGCCGGGCTGATCGAGGCGCTCCGCGGCAGTCAGGCTAAAGATCTCGGCAAGCTGCTGATTGAGAAGATCGGCGCCATGACGCCTCGCAGCCGCGAGGCGGCGTTGGAGCTAATGCTTGCCAAGACCAGCACGGCCGCCACGCTGCTCGACGCAATTGACGGCGGGGAAGTGCAGATTTCAGAGCTCGCGTTGAACCAGCGCGAGTCCCTGCTGGCTCACCCCGAGGAGAAGCTCCGCGCACGCGCTCGCGCGATGCTCAGCCGCGGCGGCGCGCTGCCGAACGCCGACCGCCAAGCAGTGCTGAAAACGCTGCTGCCGCTCACCGAACAGAAAGGCGACGTCAAAGCGGGCAAAGCCGTGTTCGCCAAGAACTGCGGCATCTGCCATATGCATAGCGGCGAGGGCAAACGCATCGGGCCGGACCTGACCGGCATGGCCGTTCATCCCAAAGCCGAGTTGCTTGGCCACATCATCGACCCCAGCAAGGACGTCGAGGGCAACTACCGGGTCTTCACCGTGCAAACGGAGGACGGCGAGGTGATCAACGGCTTGCTCGCCTCCGAGTCGCGGACGGCGATCGAAATGTTCGATGCCAAGGGCAACAAACAAGTGCTGCTTCGTGAGGACGTCGCACGCATCAAGGCGTCCACCAAGTCGCTGATGCCCGAAGGATTCGAGAAGCAGGTCTCCCAAGAGGACATCGTCCACTTGCTGGAGTTCCTCACCGCACGTGGCAAGTACACGCCCATCGATCTTCGCAAGTTCGCCACCATTCCCAGCGACCGAGGCATGTTCTTCGGCGCGGACTCTCAAGTGGAGCGGCTAATCTTCCCCGATTGGAGTCCGAAGACGTTCAAGGGCGTGCCGTTCCAACTGATCGATCCCAGCGGCGGAAAGGTCAAGAACACGATTATGCTCTACGGTCCGCAGGGCAATGCGCCGCGGCAGATGCCCCGCTCGGTGACACTTCCTTGTCACGGGCCGGCCCGGGCCGTGCACTTGCTGAGCGGTGTCAGCGGCTGGGGGCATCCGCTGGGCGAGGCCAACAGCGTGTCCATGATCGTGCGGCTCCACTACGCCGATGGCCAGACCGAGGATCACGAACTGCTCAACGGCGTGCACTTTGCGGACTACATTCGCCGCGTGGACGTGCCCAAGTCCGAGCACGCTTTCCAGCTCCGTGGCCAACAGCTTCGCTACCTGGCAGTTCATCCCCAACGTCCCGATTCCATCGAGACGATCGAGCTGGTCAAGGGTCCCGACAACACGGTTCCGATCGTGATGGCCGTGACCTTGGAAAACGCAGAATAACTCTCGCGAGATTCCCATGCGCCACATCCTGCTGCCCGCATTTTTGATGCTCGGGCTCACGCCCTCGCTACGCGCCGCCGAGACCGCCGAGACCGTGGAGTCGCTGCTGAAGCGAGCTACGATCTCCGACGCCATCCCGCAAGCCGAAGTGGAGGCGTTTTGCGAGCGCCGCGTGCCGCCGCCGCCACGGATCGAATCCGCCGCAGCCTGGGAAAGCACGGCCGAGCGACTGCGGCAGCGGGTGCTCGACGAAGTGGTTTTTCGCGGCGAGGCGGCCAAGTGGCGCAACGCGAAAGTGCGCGTCGAGTGGCAAGAGACGATCGACGGCGGCGAAGGCTACCGCATCAAAAAGCTGAGGTTCGAGGCGCTGCCCGGGCTCTGGATACCCGCCTTGCTATACGAGCCGCTGAAGATCGAAGGCAAAGTTCCGGCGGTCATGAACGTCAACGGACACGACCGCAACGACGGCAAAGCTGCGACTTACAAACAGCTACGCTGCATCAATCAGGCCAAGCGGGGAATGTTGGCGTTGAACGTCGAGTGGCTCGGCATGGGGCAACTGCAGTCTGACGGCTTCGGCCACTACCGGATGAACCAGCTCGACCTCTGCGGCACGAGCGGGCTGGCGCCATTCTATCTCGCCATGAGCCGAGGGCTCGACCTGTTGCTGGCCGACCCGCGCGTCGATCCGGAGCGAGTCGCAGTCGCCGGCCTCTCCGGCGGCGGCTGGCAAACGATCGTGATCAGCGCCCTCGACACACGCGTGAAACTGTGCAACCCGGTCGCCGGATACTCGAGCTTCCTGACTCGCATCCACCACCATTCGGACCTCGGCGATTCGGAGCAGACGCCCTGCGATCTGGCGACCGTGGCGGATTACACGCACTTGACCGCCATGCTCGCTCCGCGCGCCGCGCTGCTGACCTTCAACATCAAGGATCAGTGTTGCTTCGCCTCGGGACACGCGTTGCAGCCGCTTTTGGATGCGGCATCGCCGGCGTATCGAGCCTTTGAGCAGCCCGACCGGCTGCGCTGGCATATCAATCACGAGCCCGGCACGCACAACTTCGAACAAGACAACCGCCAAGCGCTTTACGGCATGCTGGCAGATCATTTCGGCGTCGGCGACGCCAAGGAAATCCCCGCCGACGGCGAGCTGAAAACAGCCGACCAGCTGGCCGTTGAGCTGCCCGCCGACAACCTCGACTTCCAACAACTGGCCACGCGGATCAGCCGCCCATTGCCGCGGGCAGCAGACGGCGCGGTCGAACATCGACGCAGGCAGCTGAGGTCGTTGCTGCGTATCGAGAACAACAAACTCGAACTCACCGCTCACCGCGAGCCCGAAGTCAAACTTGCCGATGGCGTCATCGCCACCCCGCTGACCTTTCGGATTAATGGCGAGTGGACCGTGCCGGCCGTCATGTTCGCCAAGACCGACGGCGCCGACGTGGCGGTGCTGGTGTCCGACCAGGGCCGGCAATCGTTGTCGCGTGAAGTTGCCGAGCAACTTGACGCCGGCCGGCGCGTGATCGCGGTCGACCCGTTCTATCTGGGTGAGTCCAAGATCAAGAGCCGCGACTTCCTCTTCGCGTTGCTAGTCTCCGCCGTGGGCGAGCGGCCGCTGGGGATTCAGTCCGCACAGCTGCAAGCGTTTGCGCAATGGGCGAAGCGGCAGGCCGGGCTGGGCGCCAAGCACGTGCGGCTCGTAAGTGTCGGCGAGCGATCCGGGTTGGCCACGCTCACCGCGCACGCTTTGAGTGACCAGATCGACGCCGTCGATGCTCGCGGCGGCCTTGATTCATTGAAGCAAGTGATCGAACGCGGTTATGCCGTCAACCAGCACCCCGAGCTATTCTGCTTCGGACTGCTGGAGCACTTCGACATCCCGCAACTCAGGGAGTTGGGCGAGCGTCGCGGAGACTAATCTCCAGCACGCAGTAGACATTGAACTCGGGCAGCGTGCACTCCAGCACGTCCCCGTGAAATTGAAACGTCGTAGAGCGTGGCTGTTTCCAGTCCGGCGAGTGCGCTCGGACCGTCACCGCGCCGGCGCCGAGCCCGCGGCGCGGCAATCTCACTCGGACGTTGGCAACCGGCAACGGCAGCTCGGCATCGGGCCCGCCACGTTGCTGTCGCGGCAGTTGACTGGCCGCTTGCTCGTCGCGGTTGTAGTTGACCAGGTGAACCAGCCAGGTCGTGGCGCCGCCCTCCTGCCCAGCACGCGCACTTTTCTGTCGATAGAGCGCCCCGCGCACCGTCCACGGCGCCTGCACCGTCGGGCGCTCCACACCCTCCAAATGCCCCGCCAATTCCGACCACGAGTTCTCCGACGTGGCGGCGCCCGTTAGTCGCGCCATGCCTTGGATCTCAGCCGCCGATGGTCGTTCGGCGCCGTGTTCATCGCGTGTGCCGAACTCTTCCGCCGCGAGCAACTTGCCGCCGTCACGCACATAGCTGCGGAGCATCTCCACTTGAGCGTCGGAGAGATCGCGGGCGCCCGGCGCCATGACGACGGGAAACTCCTTTAAACGCTGCAGCGTCATCCGCTCATCGACAACGACGTCCAACAGCTCGGGACGTTCGAGAAGCTGCTGCCCGAGCTCACGAAACAGATCGAGCGATTCGACGCTTCCATTCATGACGCTCTGCCGAGGCAACAACAGGGCGATGGCGCCTTGCCGCTCGGCGTGGTCATACAATCCGCGGTGGTTGCTGCGAAACTGAATGTACCGTGCCAGCGTCTCGTAGCCGGCCGGATCCTCGAAACGCATGTATCGCCCCATGCCCAGCCCGCCCGTGGCGAAGCCCTCGGCCATGCTGGCCGCCATGCGAATCCGGTCATATTTGCCCATCACAAACGGCTTGTCCCCGCTCAGCTCGCGCACATAGAGACAGCTCAGCCACGCATCGCCCGCCTTTCGCCTCTCCAAGCTCAGGTTGTCGCCGACAAACGAGGCGCCTCCGGAGTACCAAAAATAGTCCTCGCCGGCGCCCCACTGCTTAAGCGGCAACAGCGCTCGCTCCTCGGCTGCGCCAACATGCCCCAGATGATTCCATTGGGCGACCAGCAGGTCGGGCTTCAGCGAACGACCATACTCCAAGAAGATCTCGTCGAAACGGCGTTTGAAGTGCTCCGCCGCCCAGCGGCAAGCGAGCCACTCCAGGTGGCTCGCCTCTCCCTCGGGATAGCCGGGAATTCGCGCGGGCAGAGTGACAAAACGATGTCGCTCTAGGTCCTCGATGCCCAGCTGGTCGCGCAGCTCCTCGGCGCTCACCCGTGGTCGCAGCCACTGCTTAAACGATCGCTGACAGTGTGGACAAGCGCAGCCAAAGTGATAGTTAAATGCCGTGATCACGCCATCCACATCGTGGTCCACCGCGACCTTCAGCATCCGTTTCAGCGCCGTCACCGCATAGGGACTCGAGAGGCACAGCGCCAGCTGGCTCTGGTTGTACCGTCCCAGCTGAATCGGCACTCCGTCCGCGTCGCGTTGCAGCAGCTCGCGCACATCCTCATGAGGCCGCGGCCCCAGCAACTCCGTCGGCCAGCGCTGGTTGTAGTACTCGACGAACCCGTCCCGTTGCTCCCAATTTCCCATCACCTTGATCAGTCGAAAGTGGCCAACTACCTTCATGTCGAGTTGATGAGCTTGCGCATTGAGCTGGCGCTGGAAGTCCAGCGCAGCGCGCTCGCCCGAGACGGGCAGCTGCATCGGCCAGCCGGTCGACTTCGGATGATCGGCATAGCCGTGAAACATCGCGCCGTAGTTGCCGATCTGAGCGATGTCCGGCCGGGCTTCCTTCAAGAACGGCAACAGCCGCTCGTGCCCCAGCGAACGCGTGACGAGCAGCGTGGCGGGGCGCCGCTGAATCTCGGCCTCACGGACCACAGGGGCCACAGGGGCCGCGCCAGTCGCGGTCGGCTGTTGAGCGGCGCCGCTGCCAACCAGGCAACTCACGACAAGCAGCAACGCGGCCCCCGGGCTGAGGCCATTGGCGGCATCGTTATTTCGACGCATACGAAACCTTCGTTCGAGAATAGGCGCGACACTCACAAGGATCGATTGTGCGGCGCTGGCAGTCGGTTTAGGTTTAAAGTCGGCGTAGGATCGTTACAACGCATTTCAAAAACTTCCCGATCGGCAATCGGGTTGATAAAACCAGCAGAAAAACTGCCTTCGATTGCGCCAGGGAAGATTTTTGAAATGCCCTATGATAGATCGTTAGCAACTCCAGGGAGCTCCGCATGTTGAAGCCGCACCGTCGTGACTTTTTGGCCGCCGGCGCAGCCACTGCGTTGGCGGCGCCCCCATGGAGCGCCTCCGAGCAGGCCCGGGCACAACTGCCGCAAGCCAAACATCGTCCACGAATCGCGGCGTTGTTTACGGTGCTGCGTTTTCGCAGCCACGCCTACAACATACTCGAGAACTTTCTCGGCCCCTATTACTTTAATGGCCAGCTCCGGGATCCCGGCGTGGATATCGTTTCGTTTTACGCGGATCAGTTCCCCGCGGACGACATGGCCAAAGAGGTCGCTCGGCGATTCAAGATCCCGCTCTTTTCGTCCATCGAGCAGGCGATGTGCGTGGGCGGCCGAAGCCTGGACGTGGACGGGGTGCTGCTGATCGGAGAGCACGGCGACTATCCCTACAACGAAATCGGCCAGCACCTCTATCCCCGCAAGCAGTTCTTCGACCAAGCAATCGCGGTCATGGAGCGAGCCGGCAGGTTCGTGCCGCTCTTTAATGACAAACATCTGTCCTATCGCTGGGACTGGGCAAAGCAAATGCACGACACGACACAGCAACATCGGATGCCGTTGCTGGCAGGCAGCTCGGTCCCGCTTGCCGAGCGTCGTCCGCCGCTGGAGCTGCCCGCCGGCGCCAAAATCGTCGAGGCGGTGTCTGTCCACGGCGGCGGCCTTGAATCGTACGACTTTCACGGCATCGAAGTGCTGCAGTCAATCGTCGAGTCACGGCATGGCGGAGAGACCGGCGTGGCTCGCATTGAACTGGTGCACGGCGAGGCATATCAACAAGCGTTGCGGGAGGGACGTTGGTCGCAGGACTTGGTCGACGCCGCCATGGCCGCCGAACGGTCGCTCGCGCCAAGCGACGGCAAACCGCTGCGACAACAGCGTCCCCGCGGAGGCGTGTTTCAGCCCGCGACGCCGAACTCGTCACAAGAGCGACAGCAGACACCCGCCCGGCCCGCTGGGGACTACGCGATCTGCATTGAATACCTCGACGGCCTGCGGGCAACCGTGCTGAAACAAGGTGGCGGCTCGGATCGCTGGAACTTCGCCTGCCGCGTCGCCGACGACCCGAAGCCTCGGGCCACCGCGTTCTTCAACGGCCCGTGGGGCAACCGCTGCCTATTCAAAGCTCTGTCGCACGCCATCCAGCACCTGTTCATTCATCGCGAAGAGCCGTATCCCAGCGAGCGAACGCTGCTGACCACCGGGATGACCGAGGCCGGCGTTCAATCCTTCGCAGCGGGCACGCCGATCGAAACGCCTCACTTGCGAATCGCCTACCAGGCCCGCGAGTGGGCGAAGTTTCGCGAAACCGGCGAGTCGTGGAAGCAACTCACCGTCGACACGCCACAGCCCACGACCTTCCAACCGCGCGAGCCGCTCGCTCCACGGACGTTGCCGCGATAGATCTTGAATTGCGCCGACAACTCTGTTCAATCCCTCGCTTACGCTTCGGGTTTCCTTTACGAGCCACGCCGGCGTCTCGATTATCGATCGTCGAGCTCCGTGGGCGGAAACCGCTTGCGCGAGTCGCTGTCCACGGGTTGGCCGCTTCGCATGTTCCACCACTCGTGTGCGCGGTTCGCGTCGTAGCCAGGGTTCGGAATCGGCATCCGCGCTCCGACTCGCTGACGCCACGACGTCAACTTGCGTTTGAGATCCGCCACGCGTCCCGGCTTCTCAGCGGCCAGGTTCTTCGTCTCCCCCAAGTCCGCTGACAGCTGATAGAGCTCGACGTCTCCGGTGCCGTCGATGTACTCGATCAGCTTCCAATCTCGTTCGCGGATGCTGCTAGCCGGTCGGTCGTGGTGGTAGTGAGGGTAGTGCCAGTGCAACGCGTTGCGTTGCAGCCGGGGAGCCGAGGCGCTCAACAACGGGGTCAAACTCGCGCCATCGATCGTCTGTTTGACGGGCAACGAGCCTCCAGCCAGCTCGACAAACGTGGGGTAGAAGTCGTAGCTGATCGTTGGCTCGGCGCACTGCGAGCCGGCCTGCACCAGCGGCGGATACTTGACGATCAACGGCACGCGCACGCCGCCCTCGTGCAAGGATCCCTTTTCGCCCTTCAAGGGCGCCATTGAAGTCACGTTGTCGTCCGCCTCCGGCCGATAGTCGTACCTCCGATACAATCCGCCGTTGTCCGACGTGAACACGATCATCGTTCGCTCCGTGAGGCCGGCCTCGGCAACCGCATCCACGATCCGCCCAACCATCTCATCGGTGTGCTCGATCATTGCCGCGTAGACGGGATGCGGCAGATCGGCACCCCGCTGCTTCGCCTTGGCTCGATACTTCTCCACCTTCTCGGACATGGCGCCCAACGGGATGTGCACGGCAAATGGCGAAACCATGAGGAAGAACGGCCGCTCGCGGTGATCGCGAATGAACTGCTCGCTGAGCTCAGCCTCGTAGTCGGTGCGGTACTGGCCGTCGCGCGGTTTTTGAGCCGGAGCCCGCGGAGACGCCTGCAGTTGATAGCGGCCCGGCAAGTGCGGCCCATTGATGACCGCGGACATGTCGTACCCTTGGTGCTCCGGCTGATACCCCGGACCGCCGAGATGCCATTTGCCGATGTAGCCGGTCGCGTACCCAGCGCCCTTGAGCGACTCCGCGACGGTGACCGTGTCCAGCGGCAACGCCATGGTGGTTTGTGGCGTGATCACGCGTTCAAAGGGACGCCAGTGACCGGGAATGTGGGCCGTGATGCCGATCCTCGCCTGGTTCTGACCCGACTGCACAGCGCACCGCGTCGGCGAACACACGGCGCCAGCTGCGTAAAAGTCGGTAAACCGCATGCCTTCGCGAGCCAGCCGGTCGATGCGCGGCGTCTCGACAAAGTCGGAGCCATAACAACCGACATCCTTCCAGCCCAAGTCGTCGACAAAAATCAGAATGATGTTCGGCTGTGCGGCATTGGCGTCGTTCGACGCGATCAAAACCTGACATGTCAAAGTCAGCCAAACGATCCCCACGACGCCCCATGCGCCGCGTAGGCGATTCTGAAACAACGGGCTGCGAAACGGCATCGGGACGGCCCTCATAGGTGGTGGCAAATCAAGCGGATAAGTTTGATTATAGCTGTCTGGGCTGGTCTTTGCGGCAAGGCGCCGACGGCGCTTCGCGACGTGTCAAATGGCAGTGGCTTTACCGGAACGGTTTCGACTACGATAAACATCCCCCCGTCTCCCACCGTACGCGCCCGCACATGACGCCATGACTTATTCCTGTCTGTCTCGCCCGGGAAACACTGTACCGACACCTGGCCTCCACCAGGCGTCCCGGTGGATCACCTCGCTCGTTGTGGTGTTCAGTTTCGCGGGCGTCGCTGCCGCCGATGAGGATGGCTATGCCGACCGCATCCGCCCGTTCATGCAACGATATTGCGTCGACTGCCATCGCAGCGACAAAAAGCGAGGGGAGTTGGATCTTACCGCGACGCGCACTGGCGACGATGTCGTCGCCGAGTTTCGCGAGTGGCAGACCATTGCAGGTTTCATCCGCAGCGGCGAGATGCCTCCCGAGGATGCGAAACTCCAGCCGACACTGCAGGAGCGCGCCGAGGCGGCGGGTGCCGTAACACGCTTGCTTGCCGCGGCCGCCCGCCGACACGCGGGCGACCCCGGCCACGTGCCTCCTCGACGGTTATCGAACACGGAGTACGACACCGCGATTCGCGACTTGACGGGAGTCGACATTCGCCCGACCCGGGAGTTCCCGCCCGACCCGGCGGCCGGTGAAGGGTTTGACAACACGGGCGAGGCGCTGGGCATGTCGCCAAGCCTATTGAAGAAGTACCTGGGCGCGGCGCAGACGGTCGCTGATCACATGGTGTTGAGGACCACCGGCGTCGCGTTCGCGCCGTTCCCGGTCACGTCTTACAACGAACGCAAGAAGTTGACGGAACAAGCGTTGATCGACTTCTACCGAAACCGGGATGTCGACGTCGACCGCTATCTCGAGGCTGCCTGGCGATTCCACCATGCGGCCGCGCCAAAGTCGCTTGGTGACTGGGCCGCCTCGCGCCAGCTCAGCGCCAAGTACCTGGCCGCACTGCTGCAGTTTTTCGCCGCGGGTGAGAGCAGGGAAGGGGGCGGAGATCAGGCCAGGGAAAAGGGCGCCGCCACGCCGGTCTCGGCTTTGCGGCGAGCCTGGCGACAACTGCCGCCGCCAGCCGACGACACTGTGCCGCTGGAGCTCCGTGCGATCCAGCGTCAAGTGACACAGATACGTCAGCTATTGGGACGGCAAGAGGGCGCGCTGATCCGCTCCAATGCAGGCAACTGGCCGATCCAACATCTGCACGACCGCGAGCAGTACGCCGCCCAGCGCCGCCAGGCCTCCACCGGGGCCTTCGCATCCCGGCAACAACTTCCAAGTTTGCCGCTGCGCCGCATCGCGCCGCGAGACAACGCGCCCTCCCAGCGCCAGCTGGCCATCCGCATCCAGCCGCTGGCCGGTGGCGGCACGGGTTGGGTGGAGCTGAAGCGGCCGCTGCTGTCCAAATCCAACCAGCCGCCGCAACGCGCCGGCGACGAGCAAAAACATCAGGCAGTCACGCTGCGAGACGCTCTGGCGGGGCAGACAAGCGATGGCGAAGGATACAGCAGCACGCCGCTGTCGTTCGGCGGACGGCCCGACAGCGAAGTTAAAGTGGATGGCAACTCGTTGCTGCTGCCCGTCCCCGGAAGTCTCGAACTCCCGCTCAGCGCGGCATTCCTCGAAAAGTTCGACGGATATCACCTGCACCTCGATTGCGAATGGCACGCGGGCGACCATGCCGGAGTGGTGGCAGTGGAGGCCCGCGTGCTGGACGGCGCCAACGAGTCACTCGATGGCGCAGCCGCGAGGTGGCTCGCGTCCCGTGACGACACCTTGTCAGTCCAACTGGATCGCGACGCCGCCGAATTCTGCGGCGTGTTTCCGAATCGATTCTTTTACGTCGACGACCAGCGCGGTCTCGCCGCGGGCTTTCATCTGGTCGAAGGATTCTTCCGCGATGATCTGCCGCTGCGGGAATTGGTGCTCGACGACGGCGAGCTCCAGGAGCTCGATGCGCTCTGGCGAGAGCTGAATTTCGTCACCAACAGCGCCGAGACGCTGCTGCGAGGCTTCGTTTGGTTCGAGCGATCCGAGCGACATGTGCTGCACGACAAACGCTTCGATTTCGTTCGCCCCGAGGACCCCGCGCTGCTGCAGCCCGCCATGCTGCAGCGGTTTGAGCGAGTCTATCTCGAGAAGCTCGGCGTGGAATTGGTCGACGACGAGCAACTCGCGCCGCGCAGCCCCAACGCGAAGTTCGACATGATCCACGGATTCTTCGAGCGGATTCGTGGTGACCTCCGCGTTCGCAACGAACAACTGGCCGCGGCCGAGCAGCAGGGCTTGGCCGATGTGCTGCGGCTGGCGGACCGCGCTTTTCGCCGCCCGCTCAGCGACGACGAAAGCAAATCACTGACCGCCCTCTACCACGAGTTGCGCAACCAAGGCCAGGGGGCCGAGGCGTCCTTGCGCGGCATTCTCACTGCCGTTCTCATGTCACCTGCCTTTCAGATGCTGCTGCCGGAGTCCCCACCCGGCGCCGAGAGTCGGCCGCTGTCGGATCACGCGCTGGCCACGCGTTTGAGCTTGCTGATTTGGTCGTCCCTCCCGGATCAGCGACTTCGCGAACTCGCCGACCATGGCCAGCTGCACGATCCACAAGTGCTCATTGCCGAAACGCGACGGATGTTGAACGATCCCAAGGCGGAGGCGTTCGCGCGCGAATTCTTCGGACAGTGGCTGCGATATCGCGATTACTTGGTGAACGATTCCGTCAACGCCAGCGCGTTTCCCGAGTACACCGACACATTGCGGCAAGCGATGCATCAAGAGCCAACGCGTCTGGCCGCCGACCTGCTGCGTCACGACCAACCGGTCACGCTGCTGCTCAACTCCGACCGCACGTTTGTGAACCAGGCGCTGGCCAAGCACTATGGAGGTGAGATCGAGCGTCAGTTTCGACGAGACTTGGCGAAGCTGCCGAGGTCGGCTTCGCCCGAGGACACCTGGCTCCCCGTGGAGGGCCTGCACCGCCAGGGGCGGGGCGGCCTGTTCGGCATGGCGGCGGTGCTCGCGAAAAACTCGGCAGGGGAGCGAACCAGCCCGGTGAAACGAGGCTTCTGGACAGTGCATCACTTGCTGGGGCAGCATTTCCCGCCGCCCCCGCCCGATGTGCCCGAGTTGCCCGCTGACGAACGCAAGGCGGAGCGGACGATTCGCCAGCTGCTGGCTGAGCACGCCGCGAGCCCCCGTTGCGCCATGTGCCATGAGCATTTCGACTCGCTCGGCTTGGCCCTCGAAGGCTTTGACCCAATCGGCCGCAGTCGCACGCGCGATCTCGGTGGCCGGGCGATCGACAACCGAGCCCAGCTTCCCGACGGCCAAATGGCCGAGGGCGTCGCCGGGCTGATGCACTACGTCGAGTCGCAGCGAAAACAGGACTTTATCCGCACACTCTGTCGAAAGTTCCTCGGCTATGCGCTGGGCCGGTCCGTCGCCCTGTCGGACGAGCCGCTGTTGGAAGAGATGGCCCAGGCGCTGGAGTCCCGTGAATATCTTCTCTCGGCGCTCTTCGAAACCGTCGTCGCCAGTCGACAATTCCGCGAACAACGCGGACGCGACTTTCAAGATCCAGCGGCCCACTGACGATCGTCTACAATACATATCCAATCGAACGGCCAGCCGCGTTCATCGCGTTCATCGCCCACCGGAGTTGCTCCATGACCGCCCGCCCCAAGTTCTCTCGCCGCGTCGTGCTATCCGGCCTCGGCGCAACGGTGGCCCTGCCGTGGCTCGAGTCGGCGCGGTTGATCGCCAAGGAAGCCGATGCGGCGCCGCCCAAACGATTCGCATTCCTGTTCTTCGGCGACGGCATTCACCCACCGCAATGGTGGGCGAAAGGGAAGGGGACATCCTTCGAGCTCGGCGAGGCCTTCGCATCGCTGGAAAGCGTCAAGCAGAAGCTGGCAGTGATCAACGGACTCCAGCACCCCGGCAACGTGGTCGGAGGACACGCCAAAGGCGCCGCCGGCATCCTCACCGGCGTGCAACCCAAGGGCGGTCGCGAAATCCGCGCAGCGATCAGCCTCGACCAGCTGTTGGCTCGCCAAGTGGGCGACCAGACTTCGCTGCCCAGCATGGTGCTTGCCTGCGAGCGGCCCGTCAGCGGCTTTCACGAGTCCGGCTACTCGATGATGTACGCGTCTCATGTCTCTTGGAGCTCGCCGGTCTCCCCCGTGCCCGCGGAGCTTCACCCCGCCTTGGCGTTCGATAGCTTGTTCGAAAGCCAGGGCAGCCGCGTGCATGTGAGCGTGCTGGACCATGTGCTCGAGCAATTGAACGACGTGAGCCGCAAAGTCTCGCGGCACGACAAGGCGAAAATCGACGAATACGCCACCTCGGTGCGCGAGGTCGAGCAGCGGTTGCGCAATCTCCAGCAGCGGCAGGCGGCCCAAGGCGCAGCCACACCGCTGGCCAACGATGAGAAACGACGCTCGCAACGGCCAGCCGCTGGACTGCCTACCGAAGTGGATGACCACGCCAGGCTGATGTGCGACATCATCGCGTTGGCGTTTCAGACCGATCGAACTCGCATTGCGACGATGCTGCTAACCAACAATCTCTCCGGCCAAGTCTATCCGTTCCTCGGGCTGCGCGACGACCACCACAGCTTCTCGCACGGCTGGAACAACAAGGAGTTCGCCTCGATCACGCGATTCTGGGTCGAGCAATACGCGTATCTCGTCACGAAGTTGGACGCGATGCCCGAGGGCGATGGCACGGTGCTCGACAACAGCTGCATCATGCTGGCCAATGAGCAGTGGACCGCTCACAACGCTCCCAAGATCCCGCTGCTGCTCTCGGGCGGTCTTGGCGGGTCGCTCGAAACTGGCTTGGC
Source organism: Planctomycetales bacterium (assembly GCA_020426845.1). GTDB lineage: Bacteria > Planctomycetota > Planctomycetia > Pirellulales > Pirellulaceae > JAGQPF01. The sequence continues at coordinate 14,767 of JAGQPF010000305.1, read as the reverse complement.
GATGGATTTCGAATCCAGCCGCGAACGCAAGTTCTCCGCGCTGCTGCTCAGTATCGCGGCGCGGATGGGCGTCGAGTTGCCCGCCTTCGGCAACGCGACGGAGCCGTTGTTTTAAGCTGAGAGGTTGTTGAAAGCCGTTAGCCCTTACTTTTCGACGCTCTGCCGGTTCGCGGCCAGATCCACGCACACGAGCTCTTTGTCGTTGCGAATGAACATCCGCAGGTTGGCAAAGGCGGGGTGAGCCCAACAGACGCCGCCGCGTTGCGGCAGCTGGTCCTTGGTCGGCTCGATGATCTTGGCCCGCGAGTGCTCGGTGAATTTCTGCGGATCGAGGCTGCCGACGATCAGCTCGCCGCGCTCGTTGAACATCCAGATCGTCTCTCCATTGCGGACGAAGTGGATGTTGCTCCAACGCGCTTTCGGCGTCGCCGAGAGATCCTCCCAGACGCGATCGCCCGAGTCCGCTTTGAGGCAGCGCAGTTCGCCATAGCTGTCGACTCCGTAGATGTGCCCTCTCATCATCAACGGAGTGCTGATAATCGATTGCAGCGCGTCGGTGTCCTGCTCGCTCGCGCCACGTCGCGCCCAAAGCTCGCGCACCGCGGGGCGTTGGTCGTCCAGCTCCAACATCAGCGAGCCATCGTAGAACGACGTGACAAACAGCTTGTTGCCCTCCACGACGGGAGTGGCGATGCCGATCGGCATCTTGACCGAAGGGAACGGATGTTGCCAAAGCACCTTGCCGCTGGCCGGCGCCAGGCCCGCCACGCTGTCGCCGGTCCAGCCGACCATCACGTCTTCGTCGCCTTGACGCACCATGATTGGCGCCGAATACGAAGCGCGATCCTTCAGCGCGCGCCAAACCTCTTTCCCCGTCTGTTTCTCCAAAGCGACATAGCATGCGCCGTCGGCGCCGGCGGCCTGCACAATCACGAGATCGCGATAGACCAACGGCGCGGAGGCGATTCCCCAGATCGGCATCCGCTTGCTGGCGCGCACTTGGTAGTCCTGGTCCAGATCGCGGTCCCAGATCAGCCGGCCATCGGCGACATCCAGACACCTGAGCCGCCCCATGGCCCCGAGGCTAAAACAGACGTCGCCATCGACCGTCACGCACGCACGCGGACCGGCGCGATAACTAATCGTGTAAATGGCGTCGTACTCATCCTTCCAGAGCAGCTTTCCTGTGGCTTCGTCGAAGCAAAGCACTCGCTCCTGCTGAGGGTTGTTGACGCGGTCGGTCAGAAAAGCTCGGCCGCGAGACACCGTCGGTCCGCTGTAGCCGGGTCCCACGGGCACTTTCCAGATCACGGGCGGACCGCCCGCGGGGAAACGCGTCAGCGCGCCTTGTTCATGCCATTGACCGTCGCGCTCGGCGCCACGCCATTGGGGCCAGTCCTCGGCTCGCGCTGTGGCTAGCCCAAGGAAAGCCAAACTCGCCATCGCCACGATTGCCCGAGCTGTCGACCACGCGACGGCGAAACGGCTCTTTGACGGTGCCCCAACCACGCTTTCATCTTCATTCATCCCAAAACTCCACAATTAATTTGGTGTCGGCTTCCGTCGATCGTTACAAAGATATACCCCGAGCCGAGCTTAAATGCACGCAGGCCTGCTTCCCTCTTGCCGAGTTCGCCATGTCACCCCGCCGCCTGCTGCTCTGCACCGCCATCCTGGCCGCTCTGACTCTGCCGGCGCGGGCCGAGAAAATTCCTCATCTGTCACTCCCGGAGGACGCCCCCGTCGAGGCGGAGCACGTCGCTGGCCGCGTCGGCACCACCGCGTTTGCCCATGGGGGATTCCGCTTGGCCGACTTTAGCGACCCCGCGCCGTTCTGCTCGCCCAGTGGCCGGACACTTTATATCCCTTCGAACCACCATCTCACGGCCATCGACACCGAAACAGGGCAAGTGCGATTTCGTTACCTGTACGGCTTGTACAATTTAACCATCCACAACGAGGGCGCGGCAGGGATTCGCGTCAACTTCACCCAAGGGCCACTGCTGAACCGCAGCGTGCTCCTGGAGCACGACACCGGTCGCGAGTTGCAGAGAGAGTCGAATCCGCCGCTTGAGAATAACTGGCGGCGAGTTTCGGTGTTGCCGAGCAGACGCCACGCCATCGTCTGGCAGGACCCGCCGGCGGACCCACGCCGAGGCCCACCGGGGTCCGAGACCGTCGGCTCGCTGATCGACTTGACCACGAAACGAACCATCGCGGAGCTGGGACCGTCGGTGACGCCAAGGTGCTTTGCATCTCCCGACGGGCGACGATTGGCCGTGGCAACCGCCATGGGCGAGTTGCGTGTGTTTGAACTGGAAAGCGGTGAGTTAACGCGATCGCTGCCGCTGGGAATCGAGACACGCAGCGGCGAGCGAGCCGAGCCGGCTTGGAGCAGTGACGGAAAAACGATTTACACTTGGAGGAAGCACGGCGGTGAGGCGCAGATTGTCTCCCTGCAAGTAGACGATGGCGCCATTCGCGTGCTCGTCAAGGACCCGAGACCGAGAGTCTATAGTGCACCGGTTGTCTCACCCGACGAAAAGCACCTTGCATACCAGCTAGCGGACAACCCCTGGAACGAGTGCAGCTATTGGCAGATCGTCCGACTATCGGACCTCGCCTCAATCGCAACGGTCGACGTGAGGCCGGCGCGGACGGTCGCGACCTTCTCGCCCAACGGCGAGACGCTGTGGATCGCGAGCGATGGTGGCTTGGCTCGCTATGACCTACCGCAGGGCAAACTGACTCCCGAACTGGCCCGCTCGTTATCGCCGCCGCAGGCGATTTCGTTCTCCCCTGACGGCAGCCAGTTGCACGCGGTTGCGGGCGCCCGCGTCACGACGTGGGATATCGCCAGCGGACGCGAGCTGGAGCCATCCGCCGAAGTCGACTCGCGTTTGAAAACTCACGCCAACACGCGTTGCATCTACTTGAGTCACGACGGGCGCAGAACCATCTGGGCGGGGCAGTCCAAAGTCATTTCGCTTGTCGACGGCAAACAAGTCGGCGAGTTCTATGCCGCGAACTGCCTGCCGGGCCAGACGTTTGTCATTTCGCCGGATGCAGGACGAATTGTCCACGACGCCTATTACGGCGAACTGTTGTTGGGTGAATTGTGGACAGGCAAAATCTTGCGAGAGCTGATCCCGATGGCGCGGCCTCGCAACAATTATCGACTTGCATTGGCCCCCGATCAGCGCACGTTGGCCGTCGTCCGGCATGATCATACGGTGCGAAATGCGCCTGCGCACACGCTCGAGCTATGGGACCTCGAAGTTGGCAAGCAAACGGCGACCATTCAACGGCCGGGGCGGCCCGAGATTGAAATGCAATTCTCGGGGGACGGTAGGGAATTGCGCATCCAAAGTGGCCGACAGATTTCGTTCCTGAACGTGCCGGACGGACGCTTGCTGCGACAAGCAGCCTATGGTCGCATGGAATCGGAACACTGGACGCCGAATCGACATTGGGCGCTGCGTGTGCGGCCAAGCGGAACACTCGCGAGCGAGTTTGAGCTGTTGGATATTCACACGGGCCAAGTCGCTCGCCGGTGGAGCCAACCCGGTTTCACGACAGCCACGGCCTTCTCCGCGGACGGGAAGTTGCTCGCCGTCGCCACGACTACCGGGCCGATTGTGATCTACCGGCACTATCAGCTGCCCTCGGATTCGCAGGCGCTGCGAGAATTGACGGCACAGGAGCTCGTGCCCCAGTTGTCCCGTGACGCCGCACACGCATTCGCCGCCATGTGCGAACTGATCGCCCGCGGTGATGCCGTCCTGCCCGTATTGAGCGAGTCGTTGACGGACAACTCCAGTTCATCGAGCGAACTGACGCTGCTGCTTCAACAGCTCGACAGCCCCGAGTTTGAGGTTCGAGACGGAGCGGCGCGAAGGCTGACCCAACTGCCTGGCTTGATCGCATCATCGCTGGCCAAGGCAGCAAACACGGGGTCCGCCGAAAGACAGCGGCGGCTGCAGCAGATCCTTCAGGGACGCCAGGAGCTTGAGCTCAAGCAAACGCTCGCCGTCTATCGCGCGATCGAAGCGATTGAGGCAATCGGCACACCTGCCGCGCAGGATCTGCTCGCAACACTTGCCGACAACGAGGACGACGCCACGGCGACGCGTGAAGCTGCCGCCGCCCTTGCCCGGCACAACGCCCGCTCCGGCAAGTAGGCAGCCCTGCCCGTGACTTCGTGTCCTTCGTGGCATGGGCAGCCTGCCCGTGACTTCGTGCCCTTCGTGGCATGGGCAGCCTGCCCGTGACTTCGCGTCCTTCCCTCCCCAACCAGCAAGTGGATCACCCCTCGGGGCTTTTCCATTCTGCTGACGTCTTGGCGCAACAAACGCACGGCCGCGCCGGCATCTCCGTCGCGACGCTCGTGCCCGCCGCAAGTTGCGACAATTTGGCCACGCGCGGCCGATCTCTGACTGGGGGTGTGTTGCCTTTGTTCAACGTAGGTTTTCCGTGTCGCGCTTCAGCCGCCTCAATCACCGTTCTCACTGCATTTCTGCGAACTTCATACGATGACTGCCACAATCAACCACGCTGCTGAATTGAAGAGAGTCAAAGAGCATGCAAGCGAGCTCGTCGACTTCGACGCCGATGCCCTGCGCCGAGTGCTGTTTCGCGCCGCCGGACAGGAGCTGTCGCAGGTGGCCAGTTCGTCCAACGAGCAGATCGGCTTTCAGTTGGACGTAATTCGCCGCAGCTTGGCGGACTTTGAGTCATTTCGAGCGGGCATGGACGCGGTGCAGTCCCATGTCGCGCAGATCGACGCCAATGTCGGCAACGTGGTGACCACTGCCTTCGACAGCTCCGAGGAGTTGCAGCAGGTCAGTCAACGGATGAGCGAGTTGGAGGAGCATTGCAAGGCGATCGCGGGCTTGGTGACCATCGTCAACGAGATTGCCGACCGCACGAATCTGCTGGCCCTCAATGCGACCATTGAGGCGGCGCGAGCAGGCGAGGCCGGAAAGGGCTTCGCCGTGGTGGCCAGCGAAGTGAAGGAGTTGTCCAAGACCACGAAAGAGGCCAATCACGAGATCAACCTGACGCTCGAAAAAGTCGGCAAATCGGTGTCGTCGCTGTCGGCGGGCGTGGAGCGTTCCGTGGAGAAGATGCAACAGGCGGTTGAGGCGATCAAGCAAACCCGCGAGAGTGCCTCCTCGATTGGCGCCGAAACAGCGCGCGTCGGCGAGAAGCTGCAGGAGTCGAGCCAGAACTTCCACAACCTCGACAGCTCATCGGATCAAATGTCCAACGAGGTCCACGAAATCGACGCCATCGGCCGCACATTTAATTATCTGCTCGAGCTCATGGCGATGGAGCAGCGCACGGAGCCAATCAATCCGCTTGAGCGACTTGCTCCGCTCGTGGAAGGCAGTGACTTCCTGGCCGCTCATCGCTTCGCGAACGACGAGCCCGAGTATGTGCTGCAGGACGACGACATCCTCATCTCGGCAACGGACACGCAGGGCAAAATCACGTTCGCGAACAACACCTTTTACCGGATCGCCGAGTATGAGCCCGGCGAGCTGCTCGGGGCGCCGCACAACATCATTCGCCACCCTGACATGCCTCGCGCGGCGTTCGCAGACCTCTGGGCGACGATTCAGGCCGGAAAACTTTGGCAGGGCTACGTCGCCAATCGTTCCCAAAGCGGCCGGCTCTATTGGGTCAAGGCCAGCGTCTTCCCGGCGTTCGAAAACGGCGCCATCATTGGCTTCATTTCGGTTCGTACCAAGCCCGAGGCAGACTGGCTCGCGAAGGCGATTGAAGCCTATCGGCTCGTCCCGTAACAACCGATTGAACAGTACGCGCCCATTCTAAAACGCAAAACGCGAGTCCGCTGAAATCGGCCGCAGGAATTCGGTCTACGAATCGTCGAATTCATCGTCAAACTCATTGCCGAATTCCGCGTCCTCGGGTCCGTACATGACATCCGTGCGCATCACGTACTTGCGCCCTTTCGTCACAGGCTCTCCCTTGTGGTGCGTGGCGTGTTCGAAGAACAAGGCCATGCCTCGCACCGGAGTCACCCGAAACTCGTCAAACGCCTCCTCCGAGTACGAATCGTCGAACGAGGTTTCGCCGCCATCGAAGTCGTCATTCAGGTAGACCAACAGCGTCAAGTAGCTCTGCTCTCCGTTGTCGCGTTCGTACGGAAAATCCTGATGCCAATCGAATTGCTGTCCCGGTTCGTAGCGATAGAACCGCAACAGTTCGTTGACCCCTACGGCCGGTCGCCCGTCAAATTCCCGGGGGACAAAGTCGCGAGCGCGTTGCCATAGCCAGTCGGCAATCTCGTCGTTACAGAACATCACGCGCTCGTTGCTGCGTATGTCCTTGCGCAGCACGTTTCCCCGGGGACTGGTGAGCAACGCCGGCTCGTAGCCCACGTCCTCGCTGATCCGGATGTACTTGGCGCACTCCGCCGCGGTCAGAAAACCGGTCACCGTAAACACGTAGTCGTTGAGCCACTGTTCGTCCACCATGGCGCTCCCCGGTTCGATCTTGCCCACTCGAAGCATCGCAAACTCGCAACGGCGGCCCTCCCAGTATGCCCTTCACTGGGCGATGCGTTCCGCCTCGAGTCCGACGGTTAAACCGCCACACGCGGGCGAGGACGCCCACGCGACGGACGATCCATAGGGCTGCGCCGGACCACTTGGGTCTCACCTCTGCAACCTCTAGCCGCCGCGTTTCTTAATGAGATTCAGCAATTCCGTCCGCCGCGGATGATCCGGCTCGAGGTCCAGCACCATCCGCCACTGCTGCACGGCTTTGCCGAATTGCTTCGCTTCATCGAAGGCCTCGGCAAGTTTGAGGTGCAGCGAGGCCGCCTGCGGGTTCTGCTGCAATGCCATCGACAAGTACTCGATGTACTTCTCCAGGTCGCCGGCCTGGTTGTGGCGATCCGCCACATTCAAAAATGCATCGACCAGCGCAGCTCGGTAGCCATCGGCGTCTAGCTGGGCCGCTTGCTGCAGGTGCGAGAGATACTCGTCATACTTCCCGACCCCCAAGGCGCTTTGGGCGAAATAGTAGTGATGCAAGGCGCGATCTTGCTCCGGAACGGTTTCGCCGAGCTTCTGATACAGGGCGTACGCTTGCTCGAATCGCCGCGCATTCAGGTAGGTGTTCGCCAACATCATCTGCACGTCGGGCCCGTCCTCCATGCCGCCTTCGATCGCCGCCGCGAGCTGATAGATCGCCGATTGGCGGGGCGCTGCGCGGAACGCATCCTTCTCGCCCGGCACCCGCTCGATCAGGTACCAATCGCCACTGATCTCGCCCACGGCGCCCGAAGCAACCTGCACCTGGCTCACGCGACCGAAGTAGTTCCGCAGGTTGAAGTAGGCTGATGCCAGCTTGTATCGCAACAGGGCGCTATCCAGGCCGAGCTGCATTGCGTCCTCGTACGCCTTCGCGGCCAAAGCCCAGCGATTCTCGGCCAGGTGGATGTTGCCTAGCTGGTAGTGATCCGGAGCGCTCTGCGGATTCAGCTTGATCGCCTCGGTGTAATAGCCGCGGGCATCGTCGTACTTCTCCAGATTCAAGGTCGCCTCGGCCAACAGATGATAGGTCGGATAGTCGTGGCGAAACTTCAACAACGGAGCGAGCACTCGCTCAATGTCCTGCCAACGGCGCGCCTTGTAGTAAATCTCCGATAGCAGCTGCCCTGCCTCCACATGGTCCGGCGATCGCTGCAACACGGCGACGAGCAGCTTCTCCGCCTCGTCGGCCTGATCCGCATAGCGATACGCGCGAGCCAGATTCAACTGGTAGCTTGTCTTGGTCTTGCCGGCGTCGCTTTCGACGGCCTGTCGCAACAACTTAATGGCATCTTGAAAGCGCCCCTGGAACAGCGCTTCACGCCCCGCCTCAAATTGGCGCTGAGCTTGTGCTTCAGCGGAGTTGTCCGCCGCCGCGGGTTGGTCGGGCGCTGCGGGTTGGTCGGGCGCTGCGGGCTTGTCGGGCGTTGCCGGCACGTCTGGCGTTGCCGGTTTGTCGCCGGGCTCTTGAGCCGTTGTCGTCAGTCCCGTGCCCAGGACCAGGCAGGCCGACAACGCCAAGTGCGCGATGCGCGTCAACGCTTTGCAAGGCCCGCAGGAGCCACCGGTGCTTTTGAACATGTGCGAATTTCCGTTGAGTAGACGGTTGAAAAACACCTGATCCGGCAACCGACATCGCCTGATTCACCCAGTGAAGGCGATTCGGATTGCCAATGGGGTCTCTTTCAACAGGCCGTTAGAGCCGGTAAGTCTTGATCCAGGCGATTTGCTCCTTGGCCTTTTGGACCAACTCGCCTTCCGGATAGTTGTTGATGTAGTTGGTGTAGGCATCCATCGCCTCCACCCAATTGCCCAGGTGCTCGTGACTCTCGGCAATCGCGGCCTGCGCGGAGCTAGCCTTGGGGCTGCGTCGATAGTTGCGCAGGAACGACGTGTAGGCCTCAATGGCCTCGGCATGTTTCTCATGCGTCTCGTAGTACTGGGCAATTTTCCAGCTCGCATCTTCGGCGACCGTGGTGCCGCTGTACTGTTTGACGATCTCCAGCCAAGTGGCCATCGCGGCATCGGAATCCTTCAGCCGCTCGTCGTAAATCTGGGCCATCCGCAGCAGGGCGTCGTCGGCCTTGTCCGCCGAGGCGACGCTGGCGGCGCGACGGAACATCGCGACCGCGCGGCGAAGCGAGGCGTTGATCTTGTCCTGCCGATCGGCCAGCTGCGCTGTGGTCAGCGTCTCTTCCTGTTGCGCCGCCCAGTTCGCGACCACCACCGCATTGGCGCGGTCGAAGTCCAGGTTGCGAGCGGCCTGGAAGGCTGCTTTGTTGTCAGCCTCTTCCTGGCGCCCCTCTTGCTTCAATCGAGAGATCTCGTCGGACGCCTTCTCCCGCTGCATTCGCCGTTGAGATTGCGACAGCTGGTAGGCCTCCTTCTGCGCGATATCCTTCGCGATCAGAATCGACTGGCCCCGAGTGACGCCGGCGAGCTGCTGCGCGTCCTCTTCAAAACTGGCGCCAATCTGGAACAAGGCGTCGTCGGCCAACGGGCTCGCCGGATATTTTTCCGCCGCCGCCAGCAGCGACTCGCGAGCTTTCTCGGCCTCGTGCAGCTCCAAGTAGATCATGCCGACCTGAAACAGCGCGTCGTCCGCCAAGTGGCTCTCCGGCCAACGCGCCACCACCTTTTTGAATTCGATGATCGCCTTGACCGGATTGGACAGTTGGGTTTGGACGATCGTGGCGATCTGATATTGCGCGTCGAACGCCTTCCGCTGCCCCACTTCGTCCACCACTTTTTGAAAGCGGCTCAAGTTCTTCAGCACGTCCAGTCGGCGAGTGGCCTCGGCGACTTTCTCATCTTCGGGATAGGCCTTTTGGTACTCGCGGTAGGCGCCCTGCGCCTCTTCCCAGCGGCTGAGATTGATCGTGCACTCGGCGATTGCCCACTTGGATTGCTGAGCCCAAGGTCCTTGGTCGTAGGCCAAAATTACTCTTCGGTAAGCGTCGATCGCGTCTTCCCAGACCTCGTTGGTCTGATGGACCTGTCCAATCATCGCCAGCGCCTGGCCGGCATTGGCATGGTTGGGGAAGCTGTCGACAAATGTCTCCAGCACGTGCAGCGCCTCGACCCAGCGTTTCTCACTAGCTAGTTGCGAGGCGATCTGAAAGATCGCGTCCTGAAGCCCCGCGTCGCCGCCCCGAGCGAAGTTCAGCTCCAAATACGACTCCGCCGCCCGCAACGGCTGGCCGAGCCGGTCGCGATAGGTCTCGGCGATCTGCAATGCCGCCTGCTCGGCCTGCTCGTGGCCGGGATATCGCAAGGTCATCCGGTTCCAGACCGTGATCGCCTCGTCATAAAACCCGCTGGCCGTCAGCTCTTGGGAGATGCCCCACAACATCGCGGGCAACTGCCCGATGTTCGGGTGATCATGATACAGGTCGGCGGTTCGCAACAGCTCGTTGGTCGCCCGGACAAACTGACCTCGCGCCAACGTGCGACTGATGCCGGCCACGACCCGCGCTTGGGTCAGATGACTGTTGGCGACATCCCATTGCGCCTCGTGCTTGATCGCTTGGTTCTGTGGAAAGGCGGCGACAATCGCGTTCAACTCGGCACGAGCCGCGTCAAAGCGTTGAGCGACTTGCTCCAACAACTCTTGCTTCGTCCCCTCGCCCTCGACAGCGCTGGCGGCCCACGCCAGGTAATCGCGAGCCATTCCGAGACGCACGGTAGGCAGCGAGTGATCGCGCGGGTTGTCATCCAAATACCGTTTGGCCAACTGCGCGGCGCGCTGCCATTGCCGAATGCTGCGCCAATGATCGACGATGGTCATCATCTGGTCGCGCGCCTGCTCGGCGAACTCGGATCGCGGGTAGTTTCCTCGAATTGCCTGAAACAGGGCATACGCGCTGTCCACGGCCTGCTGCTGCCGCTCCAACTCGGCCTCGGAGAGAACTGGAACGACCGGCGGCGCCTGCGCCTGTTGTCCTGCATTTCGCCCCGGCTCATTGGCCAACACTTGCAGCGCATCATCGCGGAGCATGGCGATGCGGTTGGTGCGGGCCGCTTGCTGTTGTCGCACGGCGGCGAGCAGTTCGACTTGCCGCTGCGCGCGTTCCAGCTCGCCGGCCTCCAAGATCACGCCGGGGCCAGCGCCTGCATGCGAGGCGGCGGGCGCAGGCATGCCAGCCGGCACGGCGGCCGTCGGATCGGCGGGCGTTTCAGCCGGCGTTGCGGCCGCCGACAGCGGAGAGTCTGCCTGCGGCAATGACAACTCGGCATCGCCCGCGCCGCCCATGCCGCCCATTCCCATTCCCATTGCCAATTCGCCCCGCCTGCCGCCCAACTTGCCGCCCACCAAGCTCGCCAACACAGACACCGACAGCGGTGGATTCTCCACGGGAGCCGCCCGCTCGGGAAGCGTGATCGCCGCCAACATCTGCTGCGCGTGCTCGGGCAGCACCTTGCCAAGCTGGCACAGGGCGATCGCCATCTCCAGCCGCTCGGGCTGGCGGAAGGGCAGCTTCTGTTGTTGCACTGCGGCATAGACGCTCGAGGCCACGTCCCAAGCGTCGATGGCCGAATACTGCAACGCGATCTCCATGATCTTGCCGATCGCGGGGCCCACGAGCGGGCCGTTGGGGTATTTGGTGACAATCGCCTGGTACGCCGCCAGCGCCGCCTGAAACTCGTCGCTGAGCTGCGCCGGCGGCGGCGCGTCATCGGGTTGGCTCTCCATTGCCTTTTGCAGCGCGCGAGTGGCGGCCACGTGCAGCGCTGACGCGGCCGCATGAGCAGCCCGCTCGGCCGTGTTTGCTTTGCCTTCACCGGCGCGAGCCAGCGGCGCCTGCTCCGCCGCAAACGTCTCCAGCGACTGATAGACCTCAGCGGCGAGCAAGTGCTGTTCGCCAGCCTCCAGCTTGCCCCCGACGCTCATCATCAACTCGACCGCGCGGGGCACCAACGGGCTCTCCGGCCTGGCTTTGATGAATTCCTGCAGTTCGGCAGTTGCCTCGCGGACGGCGGGGGAGAGCGCAATCGGCTCGGGGCCAGGGCGTTGCAGCTGCCGGTCCAAGTCGGCGAGGGCCACATTCAAGTGCAGTTCAGCGAGCTCAAGTTGTGCGCTCGTGTCAATGGCGGCCACCGCCCGCTCGGCCTTGGTCACAATCGCCTCGCCCGCGATCCCAAAGTACTCCAATTGGCGATAGTGCTCGATCACGCGCTGGCGTTGCTGACGGATTTCGGTCACCAACGGCGCGCTCTCCGGCAGGTCCGTCTGCAGCTCATAGCAGCGCACCAGCGCCTTGGCCAACGTCTCGTCCAGCTTCTCCGCCGGTTGGAAGCCGCGAGACCGCAGCTGTCCGTCGCTTCGCAGCACCCGGTCGATCCAATGTGTGGCGATCGCCAGGCGAATGCGCCGCCGAGTCAAGGACGTTTCGTCAACCTCCTGCTCCAGCCGGGCGTAAGCTTGCTCCACCACGGCATCGTGGCCACGCTGGCTCCAGGGCGTCAGATAGGCCGACAATTCACCCAGCAGCTCGGCCGACGACGCGGGATGCGCCTTGAGCAACTGCGTGGCCAGGCCAAGCAGCTGTTTCTGGCCATCGTCGAGCGCCGCATTCAATGCATCCTTGCCCGTTTTTATCCGCTCCTCAAACTGCTGCAACGACTCGGCCATCTCCAGTTTGATCTGCCGCATCAATGTCACGGGCCGGATCGCGTCCGTCTCGCCCACCGCGGCCAGCAGCCTGGCGTGGACACGCGCCGCCAAACGAGCGGACCCCGGCAGCTGCAATGACTGCACGTGCGTCACGACCGACTCGACCACTCCCACGGCCAAAGCGACCAGCTTCGCATCACCGCAAGACGCGACCGGCAACGCGGCTTCCAGCGCCCAGTCGTGCAACGTCTTCACAGCGGGCTCGACCGGCCACGGTTCAGAATCGGCAATGGTCAGCAAGACCTGCGCCATGGAGGCGCGCCGATCCCAAACCGGGTGGTCGCGAAATTCACGCTGGATCTGGTCGAGCGTGGCAAGAGCTGCGGCAAGATCGGCGGGCAGCAGGCGCGGCTGCGGCCGGCCCGCCATGACATCCGCCCGAATCCGCAACACCGCCGCGCCGGATTGCGCTTCGTAGAGCTCATTCAGAACCGCCAAGCGAGACGTCGGCGCCAAACTCAGTTTCAAGGCCAGCTGTTGTCCGGCAATCGCGGCCGCATGGGCGCCCGACGCCACATAACGCTGCTTCAAGTGATCCAGCAGTTGGACGACGAACGCATCGCCCATCGCGGGCGTCTCGGCCAGAATCGTCCCCAACAGCTCAATCGCTTCCGACTCCTGCTCGCTCAACTTCGCATCGGCGGCAGGTGCGCCGGCTCGCTGGGAAATGGCCAACAGCTCGCCAAACAACTTCCACCGCGCATCGTTGGCTTGTGGATGCTGATCGTTGCGTTGAATCCACGCTCGCAGCGTTTCGACGGCGCCGGGATCGCGAGCGAGGCGTGCGCCGATCTCATCCAGCTCGTGCTTGGCCGCCGCGACCTGAATCTGACGTCGGTCGGCCGCGAGTTGTGTGCGACTGGCAATCGGCAGTTCCAATGCGGCCAACCGAGCGAGCGCGGACTCCGCCACTTGGAACCGCCCACTCGCGACATAGCGCTGCTGCAGATGCTCGCTCAGCTGATGCGTGATCCGTAGCGATGCTTCGGCCTGCGCCACCAGCGGCAGCGCAAGCTCGGCAGCCGCCAGCGCGGCCTCGTCCGTTGGCCGCAGCAAGTCGCCCTCGACAACAGTCTCATCCCGCGCGGCCGCGGCAAGCAACACGTCCACTGCCGACACCAGCGCGCTCCGGGCCAACGCCGCCTCCGGATGCTGGTCGTGGGTCGCCAACCATGCGGCGAGCTCATTGACCGCGTGCTCGCCTTGCAGCACTCGAAATTCGATCACTGCCAACGCCGCCGACGCCGCTTGCGGCGACTCGGCGAAGTCTTGTTGAACTGCCTGCAGAATCGCCAGCCCGCGAGCCGCGGACGACGCATCGAGTTTCAGCAACACCTTGCCTTGCAACAGACGAGTGCGAGGGGCATTCGCCTGACCGGGGTCCCGAACCGCGAGCTCGCGGAGTGATCGCAAGGCGAGATCCGGCTTGCCCAACCCCAACTGCAGCTCTGCCTCCAGAGCCAGCGCCTCCAGCGCCAACTCCGGCGCCAGCGTTTGCCTTCGCAGCGTGGCGAGCTCCAACTTTGCGGCGTCGAGCAGCCCGTCGGAGAGCAATGAGCGAATCACGCGAATTCGCACATCGGCTTCTTGAATGGCGCCCTGCAAAGCGTCCAACATGCGGCGCGCATACACCTGCCCCGGCGCCAACTCCAAAGTGCGACGCCAGGCCGCCATCGCCGCGTCAATCTCGCCCAATTGATAGTGAGCTTTGCCCAACAACAAGAACACATCCGGATTCTTCGCGTCCGTTTGCGCAGCTGACTTGAGCAACTCGCGAGCGTCGCCGAATTGTTCAATGGCAAAAGCGGTGCGGGCCTTGTCCAAGGCCAGTTGCGCATCGGTCTGCCCCCAGGCGGGAGCGAGGGGAAACAGAGGTCCCCCATACACTACGAGGACCCCCACCATCAGCCATGCAACTCGCATCGTTCTTCTCCCGATTGCCGTCGGACTCACTTTTGTCCAGTCGGGCCTCCATCGCAGGCGACCCTTATGAGGCCCGGTGGTCCGGTCCATCGCTGTCGTACCGCACATTATTACGACGAACGAAGGTTGCAGGGAGTTTTCTCGGCACGGAAATCAGACTCGCACTTCGCAAGACCAACACACTTCCGGCGACGCCAGAACGGCGGCGCAAAACAGCCGGACAGCGCTCAATTCAGCACGATCTTGCCCAATTCACCCGCCATGTCCAGCTGGTCTTGGCTCGCAACGAGGCCTTGGCTACAGTCCCGAATGCGGAACGGCATTTACAGAGGCGTTACACGATTCAACTGGCCGAGGCAGAAGCAAGCGATGATTGGCAACGTGATCGACGTCTCCACGGCGCTGAGCGTGGCGTCGTTTTTGTTCACAGCCTACTTCTGGCTCGTCCAAGCGCGCCGCGAACGTCCGCACCTCGAGTTCTATCACCTCAGCGACTTTCGGGTCTCCAGCCGGCGATTGCCCGAACATCCAGGCCTGAAACGAATCTGCATCCAACAGCTCGACACCGGCGGGGTGCTGGTCGCTAACCACAGCATTCGCCAAAACT
>JAGQPF010000304.1 GCA_020426845.1 Planctomycetales bacterium | reverse complement strand
GTCAGCATCAGGCTACCTATTCGATGCGAGTGAACACGATTGTTCCCACGCGGCCCGGCAGATTCGGGCAGCGTTCTTGACATGGCAGGTAGAGTCGGCACGGTCCTCCGATTGAATCGGGCTTTACCGATTAGCCGCTTCGAACCGTTCTGCCGCAAATGCGGGTAATGACAAATTCACGGTTCGGATTGTGAGGATTACGCCGCGAGCAAGGTCGAGCAGCCCCGGCGAGGTCGGCATGGTCATTCCCCAACACGATCGTCGTCGCCGGTTGCGTGTGGCGGATTGGCCGGCTCGCGACGGACCCAAGCGTGCAACATCAGCAGACAAGCGCCGGTAACCAACAGGCTGTCCGCGATATTGAAATTCGGCCAAGTGTGGTCCTTATAACGCAGCAGAATCCAATCGCGAACGGCGCTGCGATATTCGGGCGAGATGATCGCCGGATCGTGCCAAAACCCGAGCCGATCGTAGAGATTGCCTAAGATCCCGCCCGTGATGCACCCCAAGGCGATCGTTAACCAGAGATCGTTGGCGGCTCGGTAGTAAAACAGCCATGCGAGAATGCCGCCGGCCGCCAAGAACGACAAGCCGGCGAAGACCAGCCCAAAACCGGAGCCCATGCCGAATAGCGCGCCGCGATTGAGCGATGTCTCGATGCCGACGTAGCCTTCGACCAACCACCAGATCGGCTGTTCGCCCGGCCAACCGCGCCAGTCGAAAACGACTTGCTTTGTCAGCAAATCGGCGGCGCAACCCCCGACGGCTAGCGCCGCATAGATCAGATAACGCCCAACCGGCACCGGCGGCTCGCGGCGTGGCTCAACATCCTTGGAGCTTGCTGGCGCACTTGACACAGTGAGGCGTGTACGGAATGACGTTTAATCGAGCTTTAGGAATCCGGCCGCCGCATTCCACGCAGGTACCATAGACACCCTCTTCGATCCGCTCAAGAGCGTCTTCGATCTGTTCGAGCGTCAGCTCTTCGTTTTCCATCAAACTGAGCGTGAATTCCTGCTCGTAATTGTCCGTGCCGACGTCGGCCATGTGGATCGGCATGCTAGAAAGGTCGCCGCTGGCTTCACTACGGGTTTTTCGTAAAGCCGACTCCGCCATGGCGTTCACATCGCCTCGCAAGCGGGCTCGGAGGGCAAGAACTTTGTCCTTATACACCTTCATCTCGGCTTTATTCATCGCGACCTCGTGATTGAACTGGTTCTCAGCGATACGGGAGGACTGGAATTCACCGACGGCCCCGCCAGCCCTCGTTCGGGGAATCCCGAGCCCCATCATTCTAAAAACGGCAGATTGCCATGTCAAACGGGCAACAGGACGAGCGGCGTCGCGTGATTCCGCATGTAAGTGTCTAATTGGAAATGAGTTATCATCGCGCCCCAAAATTAGTTTTCGGTAAAGATTCAGCCCGAAACGGGTCGTTCGGATGTCCAGCTAACCACCATTCCCATCTAGCTAGCAGTCGAGCACAACCATCGCCGGTGGCTAGGCTTGCGTCGAGCTTGATGATGGCAAAACCCTGCCCTAGACTTGCTGCGTAAACCGTTCGCGCGGCAAAAGTCGCGGGGATGAGTCGCTTCGATCCTTCGCAACAGGCCCACCGCCGTGCCGCTCACCGATGTCGCCTATCAGCAGTGCATTTCGCCTTCGTGCCAAGCTACTTATGGTGTCGAGCAGGTATTGACGGCGTGCCCCAAATGCCGGGGGTTGTTGGACGTTCGATACGACTGGGATCGGGCCCAGCCGCCTCGTTCGCTGCGGCACTTCGAGGAGATGTGGTCGCGTCGGCATGAGCCGCTGCGATTCAGCGGCGTCTGGCGGTTTCACGAGCTGTTGCCGTTCGCCAAGCCCGAGACGGTTGTGACGGTGGGCGAAGGCCAGACGTTGCTGCAGCAGGCCGATTCGGTGGCCGAGTTCGTGGGAGTGGATCGCGGACGGCTGTATCTGCAATACGAAGGGATGAACCCGTCGGGCAGCTTCAAGGACAACGGGATGTCGGCGGCGTTCACACACGCTCGCGCGACCGGCGCGACGCGAGCCGCCTGTGCTTCGACCGGCAACACCAGCGCGTCGCTGGCCATGTATTGCTCGGTCACGCGGCTGATGAAGGCCGTGATCTTTATCGGCTCGGGCAAAATCTCCTACGGCAAGCTCTCGCAGGCGTTGGACTACGGCGCGCTCACCGTGCAATTGGCTGGCGACTTTGATGACGCGATGGCGCGCGTGAAAGAAGTCTCGGAGCAGCTTGGCATCTACTTGGTCAACAGCGTGAATCCGTTCCGCTTGGAAGGCCAAAAGACGATCATGTATCGCGTGCTGGAGGCGTTGCGCTGGGAGCCGCCGGATTGGATCGTCGTGCCGGGCGGAAATCTGGGCAACAGCAGCGCGTTCGGCAAGGCATTTGTCGAGCTGAAGCAACTTGGATTGATCGACCGCATTCCGCGACTGGCGGTGATCAACGCGGCGGGGGCCGATACGTTGTACGAGCTGTTCGAGCAACGCGGTCTCCGCTGGAACGGCGGCAACGCGGAGCTGGGCAAGGCTTGTCAGTATTACGACGAGCTGGATGCGCGAAACGCGAAGGCGTCGACGATCGCCAGCGCGATCGAGATCAATCGTCCCGTGAATCTTACGAAGTGCCTGCGGGCGCTCGAAGATTGCGACGGCGTCGTGCGACAAGTCACCGATCAGGAGATCTTGGACGCCAAGGCGAAGGTGGGCGCGGGCGGCATCGGCTGCGAACCGGCCAGCGCGGCGTCGGTCGCTGGCGCTCGGCTGCTGAAACAGGAAGGCGTCATCGGCGCGGACGAACGCGTGGTCTGTATTCTGACAGGCCATTTGCTGAAGG
>JAGQPF010000303.1 GCA_020426845.1 Planctomycetales bacterium | reverse complement strand
TACCTGCTCATGGCGCGAAACGGCAGCGGCTCGACCGACTGGCCGTGGAACGTGTTGAGGTCCGCGTCCTTGTCCCAGCCGACACAGTGCAGCAGGAAGTCGCGTCGCCAACCCGCCGGAGGCGGAGCCGGGGCCAGGAAGCTTACGGTCATCTCGTCACCCGCGCCCAGCACGGCTTGCAGGTCGTCCGCTTCGACCAACAGCGGCAGTACGTCGCCGTAACGAGTGAAGCTGCCTCGCATGGGCGGCCAGACGGGCTCGGTCCGCACATCTCGATAGTCATACTGCTCTGGCGCGTTGGCGCGGCCGGGACGGCGCCGGGAAAAGCCACGGTAGTGGAGGTGCGCCGACTGCGGTTGCAGCCGCTCGGTCTGCAGCTCCACGGTGGGTTCGTCCACCGTGAAGAAGGCATGGTCCCAGTAGATCTCGGCGGTGGTGACGATCCGCACTCGATAATCGTTGGCGGCAAAAGCAGTCGAGAGGTCGACGGCGATCGTCTTGGTCTTGCCACCCGGGAACCCCATGTACGCGGAGACCTCGCGCCAGACGCCTTGGGCGTCGGGGGTCCAAACGGCCGGGGGCCGCGGCCCGGAGAGCTCGGGCGCCTGCGAGAAGGCCAAGTTCAGCGAAGTGTCGCTGGGATAGATCCAGCCGGTGAGAAACAACGTGATCTGTTTGGGCGAATCGAGCTTGCCCAAGTCGAGCTCGATATAGTGCTCTTCCGTGAGCCCCTGGCGGGTCTGGGTGTCAAACGCCTTCAGGTACTCCTCGTCTCGGGCCGCGAGTTTCGCCATCACATCGCGGCCGCGTTGGTCTTGCGCCGAAACTGGCTGACGTGGGTCGGTCACCGTGTGGATCTTGAAAGCAGCAATCTGCTCGGGCCCGACCTTCTCGTTCGAGTACACATCGACGTGCTCGGGGTGATCGACGGCGATCAGTTCGACGTGGTCGAAGTAGCCGGCCTCCCAGAGCTCCTCCGTAAGCTGGATTTGATATTGGCCGTCGCGTTCGCGCAGCCGGTCGCCCGGAATTCGCAGGTACTCCCAGGGTCGGAACGGCGCGGAAACGCCCTCAGCGAGCTGCAGCCCGATCGGCGCCGCCCAGAGGCAATCCGTAAAGAACTCGAACTGCTCTCCCGTCCACGTGTACACGTAGGGGCAGGAGCCTTTGAGGATCATCGGCTCGCAGAGTGAGAGACGCGTGTGCGGCTCCACGACCGCCTGAGGCACGCCGTTGGTCCAAATCGTCCGCAGGACTTGCGGCTTCTCGTAGCGGCCCAGTCCAAAGTGCGTCTCCTGCCCGGTCACCATCCGTGCCAGATACCTGTCACCGGCCATCACCTCAATCATGCTGCCGATGCCTGTCTCATTGCAACGACCCTTGTTGTCGTCACGCCCCATCGCCTGCACCGTGAGCCAATTGTTGTCCTTGGGCGCCTCGCAGCGAAACTCCTGGACCCCTTGCTCGGTGGCGATCAGCAGATCGAGATCGCCATCGCGATCCACGTCGCCCAATGCGCAGACGATGATGGCAGCAGACATCACCAGCGGGGGCGACGACGAGAACTTGCCGGGATCACTCGTGCCGTAGTGCACCACCAGTTCGGCGCCGCTCCAGGAGACCGCGTCCAAGTAGGTGTCATTGTTCAGGTCGCCCACCGTCGCGCCGGCGACGGGGTCGGCCGTAACTCGCACGGTGGACAGCGCGGACATGGCGCCGGCGAGATTCGTCTGCGTCAGCTGAATGGTCACTCCGGTCGCTCCAGCGCTGGCCAAATCCCACGACACGTTGCCGTCGTGCTCGACCACTTGCAGCGCGCGGCTGCCCCCCTGTTCCGCGGCCGGCAGCTCCAACTGCTCGAAGGTGCGCCACACAAAGCGCGCGTGTCGGATGTTCTCGAGCATGCCCCAGGTCCGGCCATCGTCACCGCTGACGAGAATGTCGACATCCACGTCCCGGTCCCAGTCGGCAATCGCCAGCGACTGGATCACGTCCGGTCCACCGGGCCTCACAAGGGTCGCCTGCGATGGAGGCCCGTCCGGTCCACCCGGCAACTTCGACCAGTGACTGATGTCCTCAAACTGCAGGCCGGCGCCCGTGGACGACCAAATCCGCAGCCCTTCGGCGGCAGCGATTACCAAGTCCAGGTCCCCGTCGTGATCGACATCCACCAGCGAGGCTGCCGTGACGCCGCTGAGCTTCGCAAACTCGCTCGACTGCGCGACCAAGGCGACGCTTGGTTGCTTGCCCGGTGGCGACTCATTGCGGAACACCAGCACGCCGCCGTCGCCGTACAAAACCAAGTCCAGGTCGGCCTCATGGCACGCTCCAGTCGGCTTGTCCGGGTTTCGGGGAGCGCCGGCTCCAACCCTCGCCGCGTTGAGCACCTCTTCGGACGAATCAGCGGTCTTGCGTTTGCCGCCGGCGAGGTCACGATCGAGATCGCCCAACAACATGCCTCGCATCCCTGCCGGAACCTCGATTTCCATCGAGGCTTGCCAAGCGTCGTCGGCCTGCTCCAGCACTAGCAGTTTGTCGTCAAGCAGCGCGACGAGATCCACTTTGCCGTCAAGGTTGAAGTCGGCGGGACTCAATGCCCGACATTGCCGCAGCGTTTCGGGAAAGGCTCGTTCACTAAGCGTGTAGCTGGCCGCCGCGCTGGGCGGGTCGGTGGCTGAGTCGGTGGCGCGAAGGTCGTATTCGCGATACTTAGTCAGCACAAAGTCCAGCGGATGGGGCGCCATCCGCGACAGATCCTGTTTGGCGATCTCGGTCTTGGGAATTACGTTTCGCAAGATGCGCAGCAACGCGACCGCTTCGGTCCAATTCTGCTCGGAGACAGCTTGCTCTGCCTTGTCGAGATACTCTTTGATGGAAATGCGGTCCACTCGGTTCACCACGCTTTCCAGCGGGCCAAGCGTGTCGCGCGCGCGCTGCAGCGTCGATTCGATCCGGGGGTCGCTGGCCTGCGCTTGCGCCACTAACCAGTTGGACAGCACGTGGATATTGTCTGGCGCAAGTTCCCACGCCTTGGCCAACGCCTCAAGTCCGGCGACTTGGACTTCGTCAAACTGAGACACCACGCCCACTTGGTAAATCTCGAACCAGTAGTGGGCCTCGTTGGGGGCCAGCGCGGCGGCTTGCTTCAGCAACTCTTGGGCCCTCAAATCTCGCTCCACCGACGGATCCGTCACGCCCGGGTGCAATATCAGTTGGGCTTGCAACCAGAAGGCAGGCGCCGATTGCTCGCGCTCCAACAGCGTCTCAAACGCCTCCGTGACTGGCTTGAGGTCGTTCTCCTCCTCGATGCTGAGCGCCAACAAGCGAGTGATCGCCAGATTGCGAACGGGCAAGATCTCCGAGGGAACTCGGCTCGCCAGACTCACCCAAAGCGGGTCGGCCGCGTCGGTGCTCAGGTTTTCCAGATGCGCCAAGGCCGTGCTGGTGTCCCGCTGCAAGGCGACGATGTCGACGCGCGATCCGGACCCGTTGCTCCAGCGGTAACTCAACCAGCCGAGCAGCGCCACGAGAATTACTCCGAGCGGCAGCAGCCAGCGAAGGGGCTTGGATAAGCGGTTCATTTGCACAGCGCGGGTTGAATGTTGGAAGAAACGCGTGACCGCGGGAGTATTCTAACAGCCTGTTGAGCTCGCACCTCCCTTGTGACGATCGCATGATTTAGAATAGGGCGACGAATTGCCGATCCACAACGTTTCCAGCGATCGGCTCCGCCTCTCTTCTATCTACTTTGCGACGGTTCGATGGTTCGCTTCAATACGATGGGCAATGCTTCCCGCCTTCCTCGGCTCGGCCACGCGCAACTGTATTTATCGTCGCTGTTGCTGCTGGGGAGCATGCTCCCGGTCGCCGCGTTTTCTCAGGAGCCGCCGGCCGAGCCCGAGTATCCGTTGGCCGTCGCGGCCGATGCTGCCCGGTTGTACGTGGCGGATCGCAAGTTGCCGGGAGTTTGGCAATGGTCGGACAACAAGCTGACACTGATGTTCCGGGCCGAGAAGAAGTTTCGCACGCCGCTCAACGCCATCCGCTGTTTGGCAATCGATGGCGAAGGGCGACTGTTGGCGGGGGACTCCTCGACGCGCAATGTCTATCGGTTCGAGGGTGGCAAGCCGGTCAAACTGATCGATGGCAATGAGGTCGGCATGCCCATGGCGATTGGCGTGGCCAGCGACGGCCGGATCTTCGTGGCAGATATCGAGTCGCAGCAGATCTGGTCAGTGCCGGCCATGGGCGGCAAGCCCGAAGTGGTGGCGAAAGTGGCGGCGCCACGAGGCTTGGCTGTCGATGCCGAGGATCGCATCTGGGTCGTGTCTCACGGCGCCAACCAACTCGTGCGGTTGAACAAGGATGGCAAGGAAGAGACCGTCGTCGAGGGCAAGCCGTTTCAATTCCCTCATCACATTGCGCTCGATGAGCAGCAGAACGCCTACGTTGCCGACGGATACGCCAAAACGATTTGGAAGATCGCCAAGGGCGGCAAGCCAACGGCGTTGGTCAAAGGCGAGCCGCTGGAGAATCCCGTGGGGGTCGCCTGGCACGACGGCACACTCTGGGTTGCCGATCCGCGTGCCAAGATGGTTTACCGCTTGACCGACGAGGGCAAGTTGGAGCCGGTCTGGAAGTAGCACACGTCGAGCCCGGCCGGCGTGCCGATTGGCATCGAGCCGCGCGTTGAATGATCCGTTTGGCCTGCCGTCACATTGTTGTGTTGAAGTTACTTTGTCCACATCCAATTCAGCGAGCCGATGATGGGATCCTTGGCGCTGCCGTCCAACTTCGCGACATTGGATTGGGTGATCGTCGGGGTTTATCTCTCGCTGTCGGTTTGCGTTGGACTATTCGCGAACCGTTACATCCATTCCACCAAGGCGTATCTCGTTGGCGGCGGCAGGTCGGGCGTGGCGCTGAACGTCGCAACGTACATCGGCACGGCCCTGGGCTTGGTCACGCTGATGTATGCGTCGATTGACGCTTTCAGTCACGGCTTCGCCTACGTGACGCTGGCGCTGTTGGGGTTGCTGACGGGCTTGGTGTTGGGGTTGACCGGCTTGGTGGTTGGTCCATTGCGGCGCCTGAACCTGTTGACGATTCCGGAGTACTTCGAACACCGCTACAGTCGCCGCGTGCGTGTGGTCGGCGGGTCGATTTGCGCCCTGGCGGGCATCTTGAACATGGGCTTATTCCCGAAAATGGGCGCCACGTTCATCACGTATGCGACCGGACTGCATCAGGTCAATGAGCCTGAAACGATGGTGAACCTGATCACATCGCTGCTGTTGCTTTTGGTGCTGATCTACACCGTGCTGGGAGGAATGGTGTCGGTGATCATCACCGACTTCGTGCAGTTCATGGTGCTGACCCTCGGCATGGGGTTGGGCGTGTGGTATTGCCTGGCTCACGAACAACTAGGGTGGGAGACCATGTTGTCGGCCATGGCGACGCATCGGGGCGAGCGGATGTTCAATCCCGTGGCGCCTGGCGGCTACGGCTGGGTGTGGTTGTGTTTTAATTTCCTGGTGCTTCTGGTGGCTGGGTTTTGTTGGGCGCCCGAGGCGTCGCGAGCGCTCACGGCGCGCGATGAGTCCACGGCGCGGCGAACGTTCTTGTTCGCTTCAACGGGCATGTTTGTGCGGCTTGCAGTGCCGGCGCTTTGGGGCGTGGCGGCGTTCACACTGGTGTCGCAGAACGCCGAGTTGACGGCATACTTTTTCCCCAACGGTCTGGCGGGCAACGCGGACCACGCGGAGCAGGCGATGCCCGCGACGCTTGGCGCCATTGTGCCAACGGGTGTCTTGGGACTGCTGGTCGCCGGTTTGTTGGCCGCGTTCATGTCGACGCATGACTCGTACCTGCTGTGCTGGTCGAGTGTCATCTCTCGCGACGTGATCGGTCCCTTGTCGCGCAGAAAGCGGCTGGATCGCGAGGAGATTCGTGACACTCGCTGGAGCGTCGTCTGCATTGGCGCCTTTTTGATGTTCTGGGGCATCTGGTACAAGCTGCCCAACAGCGTTTGGAACTACATGGCGGTTTCCGGCACGATTTATCTCAGCGGCGCCGGCGTCGCCTTATTGGGTGGCATTTACTGGCGAGGGGCTTCGACGGCCGGCGCTTGGGCCGCGTTGCTGGCGGGGTTGCTGGCGATTGTGGGCTTGTTTCTCGACCCGATCAACGCGTGGCTGGTGAACCGGCAGTGGCCTCCGCTAACCGGGCCCGTCGTTGGGCTGTTTAATTACGCGTTCTGCGCAGCGGTCTTTGTGCTGTTCTCGTGGTGGTTCCCCGACAGCGACCGGAATGATGAACGGGAACGGACCAGCGTCACGGGGCTTTACGAGGAGGCTGCAGATGGCTGAACGCATTGCTTGGTGGAGTTCCGCATGGACTTGGATCTACATCCTGGGCCTCGGCGGGTTCGCGGTGGTCGCCCTCGCGTTGCTGCCACTCGGAATCCGAGATCTATTTCGATTGATGAGCGACTTGAATGACGGCCTGTCGAACAAAGATGTGGACGACTGACCGACGAAGGAAAGTTGCGGAGAGCAAACATGGCATACGCAAGACGAGCGTTGGTTTCACAAGGGTTTTCACTGCGTCGCCTGCCGTGTTGGGCGGCGCTGCTGTCGTTGGGATTGGCTAGCGCCTCGCGCCCGTCACATTGCCACTCTGCCGACACCAAGGCCGACACCGAGCGCGTGATGGTCTGGCCGGATTTGGCGCCGGGGGAAACGGAGCGAGGCACGGGCGAGCGGCAGCCCAACCGCCCCGATGAGCAGCCGCCCGTGACCCGAGTGACACAAATCCGTCGCCCCAGTATCGATGTCTACTTGCCGGAGCGTCCCAACGGTACGGCGATCCTGGTGCTGCCCGGCGGCGGATTCGGCAAAGTGGTGCCGGACAAGGAGGGCTCGGAGGCCGCTCCCTGGTTGAACCGCTTGGGCGCCGCCGTGTTTGTGCTGCGGTATCGAACGAACGAAGCGACTCCGCAGGGGGAGCCCGCCTATCTGCGGCCACTGCAGGACAGCCAGCGCGCCTTGCGGCTGATCCGCTCCAGCGCCAAGCGTTGGGGCGTCGACCCGCAACGAGTCGGCGTGCTCGGGTTCTCCGCCGGGGGCCAAGTGGCTTCGGTGCTGCACACTCGCGGCGGCAAAGCGGATTACGAGCCGCTGGACGAAATCGATCGCCAGAACTGCCAGCCGGATTTCTCGCTGCTGATCTACCCTTGGAACGTGCTTGCGCCGACCGAGCCCAAGGCGGCGCCGCGGTTGCTCGATGCAATACGGATCGATGGCGACTCACCTCCCGCGTTCTTGGTGCACACTCACGATGACCGATCGTCGTCACTTGGCAGTGTGCTGATCTACTCGCAGCTAAAACAGCACGGCGTGGAGGCGGAGCTGCATGTCTACCGCAACGGCGGGCATGGATACGGCATGCGCCCCGTCGCTGGATCGGATATCGGCACTTGGCCCGATCGGGCCACCGCGTGGCTGGTTGGCCGGGGAATGGCGACGCCGCCATCGGGAAGCCAGCGATGACCGACAACCCGTTCCTGCAGCAGGTTGTTGAGAATCCGGATGACGACGCGGCGCGATTGGTGTACGCCGACTACCTCGAGGAGCAGGGCGACCCGCGCAGCGAGTTTATTCGCGTGCAATGCGAGCTGGCACGAACTAGTCCGTTGGACCCCGGCTACGAAGACCTTTCGCTCCGCAGCGAGGATTTGTTGGATGAACATCGGGACACCTGGGTGGGCGGACTCGCTCCCGATGTGAAGAAGGCCGTGTTTGAGCGAGGGTTCATCGCC
>JAGQPF010000302.1 GCA_020426845.1 Planctomycetales bacterium | reverse complement strand
ATGAAAAGCAGCGAGCGTGCCCAGCAGACGAGCTGCGCCTCATCGTGGAGTATCTACCGACGAATGTCAATCAAATTTTGTCGATGAATCGTCGGGCGGCGCCGAAGCGATTAGCGCGGCGGCCAGTGCGGCTGCTCGTTGATTTGCCTTGTCCGCGGTCGGCGTATCGTTGGCGTGGCGGGCGGCGGCCTCGGCGGAACGGTAGATTTCAAGTGCCGCGGGGAATTGGCGGAGGCCTTGCAAACATTCGGCCTTCAACAGCAAAGCCGCGGGCGAGTCGGCCAAGTCAGGCGGAAACGCTTCGATGCGCCGCAGCGTCTCGCGAAAGTTGCCGGCTCGCCGGAGCAACTGGGCCGCTTCCCATTGAAGCTGGCGATTTTCGGGGTGACGCTGGCTGCGGTGATCGGCCAACTCCAGCTCGCAGCGGTGCAGTTCCGTCGTCAGGCCGTCGATCAATTCTCGCACTTCCGGGTGCAAATCGAACTCGGCCCAACGCTCAGCCAAATTGAGTTGCCGCCGGATTTGATCGAGCCGCAGTTGTTGGAGCCGCTCGTTCGCCGCGGGATCGCCGGGCGAGACGGCGACGGCTTGCTGAACGATTTGTTCGGCTTCGTCCAAACGCCCGATCTGCTGAAGCTGCTCGGCGAGCGCGAGATATCCGGCGACATCGGCCGGACGCTCGCCGATCGCTCGACGCAGCGCATGAAGTTGGTCGCAATTCGCAGAGGCGAGGTCGGTCGGCTGTTCGCCGACGTTGGTGCGCAAGAGCTCGATTGCCTCGCCGACCCGCGAGTCGGCGGGCTTCGACTGTTGCCGGCGCGTCCAGACTTCCAGCGATTCGTCGAACCGCCCTTTGCGAGCCAACGACGTGGCCGCTTGCTCCAGCAGCCGCGCGTCGTCCGGCCGACACGCCGTTGCCCATCGCAACCAAGCCAGCTCGGCTTCGCGAAAACGAAACTCGCTGCACGCCAGTGCGAGTTGGCCGAGCAGGAATGAATCATCGGGGCGGTGAATCAGGAGCGGCGGCGCGAGTCGCAGGACGGCAGCGTGGTCCTTTCCGGCCACGGCCTTGCGGAAGCTCCATTCTTGCCGCATCAATGTCAAACGTTGGCCCAAGCCGGCGGCGTCGATTGGATGTTTCAAGCATTCCAGGAAGTGGGCCACATACAACAGATTGCCTGGATCTTCCGCGACGCAGACGACCAGCGACTCGGCGGCCTCCGTCGCGCGGCCTTGCCGCAACGCCCCCTGCCCTGCCTCGAACCGCTCGTGCAACTGTCGACGTTCGGCGATCGACAGCAGCCGTTGATCGGGCGCGAGAGGTTTTTCATTTGCGGACATGTGACGGCGAAATAGGTGGAATTCCAGTGGAAGCGGCGGCATTGTCGGCGACTTGCGACGACGCGCGGCAGCTAGTCCAATCGGGACATGACGCGAGAACAAATACCGATGGGCAAAGTGTACTTGGTCGGAGCCGGGCCGGGCGACCCAGGGCTAATCACGCTGCGCGGCGCCGAGTGCCTGCGGCGGGCCGACGTCGTGCTGTACGACTATCTGGTCAATCCACGGATTTTGAAGCACGCTCGCGCGGATGCCGAGTTGAGCTGTCTCGGCAAGCATGGCTCGACGCGGCTTTGGACACAGCATGAGATCAACGAAGCGATTGTCGAGTTGGCTCACGCGGGGCGCACCGTGGTGCGGTTGAAAGGCGGCGATCCGGCGGTGTTCGCGCGCGGCGCCGAAGAGGTCGAGACGCT
>JAGQPF010000301.1 GCA_020426845.1 Planctomycetales bacterium | reverse complement strand
GGGAACCGCGCACGCCGCGCGCAACAGCCCCGACAGGGGCGACAGATGTTAGCCCTAGGCGCGAGCCGGCGCGAGCCCAGGGAAACGCGTGCAACAGTCCCGCAATGCCGCACGCGCGAGGACGCCCATGCTACACGCGGAGCCGTGGCTCCAAGCGGAAGCGCGTCTCGCCAGGCGTTAGGGGCTGGGGCCGTTAGCCTTTGACCAGCTTGTCGTACTCGGCCTGGAAGTCGACCAAGGGCTTCCCGTCATTGGAGAGCGCCGAGGGCACCTCGTCGCTGTTGATGTCGAACCACTCATCCTTGAACTCGATGTAGCCACCGCGGCCGGACTGCGAGTTCTGAATGGCAATGTTCGCCGTCAACGCGATCACCGCGTCGCCGAGCGCCACGGCGGGGTAGCAGCGAGGCTTGTTTTCGGGGGCCTTGTTGCGGATGCAGTAGGCCCAGTGCTCAATCTCCTCGGTGTAACCGCGGCTCGGCGGGCCCGTGTCGGCGGCGCGAGCGATCGCGACGGACATATCGCCGCTGGCGGTTGTGTCCATCGTGGTGGCGGAGTCGTTCTTCACGCTGACGCGGCTCGAGGTGGATGAGCCCTGGTAGAGCATCACTTCCTGCTCACGCTCGAGCACCAGGGTGCCCTTGGTTCCCATCACCACTTCGCCGTACCCGCCGAAGCCGTTGCCGTTGATCGACGAGTAGGTCACGACGATCCGCTTGTTGGGGTCGACGTCGTAACCGGGAATGCCTTTGTCCGGGTCCGGATAGTTGCTGAACGGGTCCTTGTAGCCGGCGTCGAACTTGGGATCGTAGCCCGGCGCGGGGAACTCGAACATGCAATAGACGTGGTCGCCCGCGTCGCGATCGTTCGGGAAGATGTGCCGGCCGCCCACGCCGTGGACACTGAGCGGACGCGCCTTCTGGCCATCGGCGCGAAGCGCGCTGATGAAGATGCTGGCCGCGTCCAATTGGTGGCTGCCGAGCTCGGCCATCAGGCCGCCGCCGGTCCGCTCCCACAATCGCCAGCGACAGAGCTCCTCCAAGGCCGAGGCAGGCAGGCCGTTGGCGCCGGCCTGATAGCCGAAGGCCGACGCGTCCAGGTCCTTGTCCATGTTCCACGCTCGCCACTGCTCGATGCGGCCCGCGTAAATCGCCTTCTTCTTGGGATCCTTCTCCTTGGCGAGCTTGCCTTCCATCGATTGGAGGTCGCTGAGGATCTTGTCGATATGCTTTTCCTCGCCGTCCACCATCACCTTCTCGCCGCCCGGGATCGGCTGCGCCCAGCTGTCGTTTCCGGGCACGTTGCCACGGTGCCACTGGGCGCGAATGTGATGCAGCTCGCCAAGCAGGCCGTGGCGGATCATGTGCACGGCGTTGTCGTACAGCACGCTGTAATGGCGCTGGTGGCCGGTCGCGAGATACACGTCCTGCTGCTCGGCAATCCGGCCCATGATTTTGCATTGAGCGACATTGTGCGCCATCAGCTTTTCGGTGAGCACATGCTTGCCGGCCATCATCGCGTCGATCGCCACCCGAGCGTGCAGGTGCAGCGGCACGGCGATGATCACCGCCTCGATGTCCTTGTTCTTCAGCAGCTCCTGGTAGCCGCCGTTGTTCGCGTCGTAAACCTTGATCTCCTTCTCGGCCTCGGCGCGGTCCTTGTAGCCATACCGCTTGCAAAGCCCGGGGCGGACGCGCAAGGTGTTGTCGCTGGCCCAGTCGCCATAGAAAGCGCGATGCAGGTTGAAGGGGCGAATGTCCGCGATCGCGACCACCTTGACGTAGTCGGGATTGCAGGCGCCGATCAGCACGCTGCCCTCATCGCCCGTGCCGATAATGCCAATCCGGACGGGGTCGTCCACCTTCGAGTAGCCGAAGTACATGGCGCCGAGGCCCATTCCGGAGACGGCGCCCGCCGCGGCCACCGACTTCATGAAGTCGCGTCGCGTGACCCCCAGCACATCGTGGAAGTTGTCCTGGCCAATCTGCTTTTCTTCGGGGGAAAGGTTCATAATCGATCCTGCTCGTGGTGGCGGGAGCTCGTCGGCGTCGCACGTCGCGGCTCGGGCCGTATGTGATGTATCGGTAGGTTATGGGGGAAGGGCTGGTGAAGCGTTGGACGGCTTCCAAAGGTCGCCGCTACTCTTCCGTCTCGCGAGGCGGGCAGCACCACATGCGAATATTGTGAAGGATCGAGTCCAAACCGGCAATTCTGCCCGCGGCCAGCCCCACCAACGCGAAGCAGGCGAGCATCTCGATCGCCTGTGGCCAGATGCTGTCGGCGCCCGGGTGCAATGGCCACTGGGAAAGGCAGACCGAAAACAGGAACAGCCCCGCGGCCAGCGCCGCCACGCGAGTGAATAAGCCGACGATCAACAGCACGCCCACCGACAAGTCGAACCAGGGAATGATCTTGTCGATCGCCACCGAATCCAGCGGTCGCCGTCCCAGCCGAGTCAGTGACAGTGGTGTGGCAGCCGAGTTCGACGCTTGTCCGAATTGATTGAGGTCATTCTCCACATCGGCCCAGATCCCGTCGATCGTGGCAAGCCACGCGCCCCGCTTGCCATACAGCTCGCCCTCAATCTTTTGTGCTTGGCCGTAAAGCGAGGGCACCGCCTGTTTCACCGGGTCGGCACTATTGTCCTCCACCCGCTCCAGTCCGCGCGCGTACTCGATGATGTCGTCGTAATTGCTGTCCAGATACCACTGCAACTCGTCTTCGCGGCGTTTCACGATGTCGACCGCCTCGGTCAGCTGCTCTTCGCCCGAGACGCCGTAGTGATCCACGATCTGGCTGCGGAACAACTCCCAGGCATCCTTGGTCGGAGTAATGTCGATCACGAGTTTCCCGTCATCGCGAGCGATGCTAAGCCGATGCACCCCGTCCTTGTCCCAAATCATCTTGTGATAGTGCTCGGCAAGCGGGCCCTTGGCGGCCGCCAGGAAGTATTGAGACGTAAACGGCTTCTGCTTGTCCAACTTCTTGGCGCCCTCGCCGTAAAAGTGCATGCCGACGCCGACGCGCAAGGCCATGATGGTCAGCAGCGCGAACCAGCCGAGACGATAATTCGGGGCGTTCAAGTCGCAGTTCCTCGCGGAGATGTCCGCTGTGGGTGGGATGGCACGGGGGAGGGGGGACACGTATGATGTCCACCCATCGAGATGGCAGGGAGGGGCGGCAAGCCCATGGACATCCGTTGACACAGACGACGGCGGCGAACCCGCCAACGCTGCCTCTCCATTATTGTCCCTCGTTCCGTCCTCGCAACCCTCCGCCGGCCCCATTGCGGCCCTGATGCACCATGCGCGTCGTGCTCTGCTACCCCGTGGAAGACCAGCATCTCCAACAGATCCGCCGGGCCATCCCGGACGCCGAAGTCGTCGACGCCGGCCAGGAGCGGATCCCCGAGGAGATTCTGAACGCCGACATCTTCATCGGACACTCCAAGGTCCATCCCCTGCCTTGGGCGGAGGTCGTCCGCCAGGGGCGCCTCCGGTGGATCCAGTCCTCCGCTGCCGGGTTGGATCACTGCCTCGCCCCCACAGTCATCTCGTCGGAGATCCGCGTCAGCAGCGCGTCGGGACTGTTCGCTCACCAAGTGGCCGAGCAGACCATGTCCCTGCTGCTGGGCCTGATTCGCAGCCAGCCCGACTTCTTTCGAGCCCAAACGCAAAAGCAATACGTGAGGCTCGCGACCGACGACTTGCGGGGCCAGACCGTCGGAATCGTCGGGTTCGGGGGCAACGGACAACGCATCGCCGAGGTGCTCGCCCCCTGGAACGTCCGGCTGCTCGCCACCGACCGCTTCCCCGAACCGCCGCCTCCGCACGTTGAAGCCGTTTGGCCCGACGATCGCCTGCCGGATCTACTGGCCCAGAGCGACACGGTGATCCTTTGCGTGCCGCTCAATCGCCAGACCCATCACCTGATCGGGACCGAGCAGTTGGGACAATGCAAGCCGGGCGCCCGGCTGATCAACGTGGCGCGAGGGCCCGTCGTCGACGAAGCAGCCCTGGTTGCCGCGCTCGAGAACGGCACACTGAGCGGCGCCGGCCTGGACGTGGCCGAGGTCGAGCCGTTGCCGACCTCAAGCCCACTCTGGGAGATGCCCAACGTGATGATCACGCCCCATGTTGGGGCCCAGTCGGCGAAACGCGTTGACGACACCACCGACCTCGTCTGCGAAAACCTGGCGCGTTACCTCGCCGGCAAGCCGCTGCGCAATGAAGTCGACAAAGAGCTGGGGTTCCCTCGCCCCGAACAGCGCCGGTAGGCGCGCGTCCCTAGCATGGGTCCTCGCGGGTTCTCGCCTGCCCGCGGTGATTTGCCGCAGGGCACCATCGGTGCCCTGCAACACCATCGGTGCCCTGCGATATAGCCTCGGCTGCCTTGGGCGCAAAAAAAATGACAGGCGCCGCACAAGGCGACGCCTGTCGTGTCCCCAGTCCCTCGGGAATTCACGTCCATGTTCGATGTGGCGCCGGTGACACCCAGCCAACGGCGAGCCATGTTCGTATCAATGCGGGAGGAAACTCTCCCGGCGGCTTACTCCATCTTCTCCAGCGGCGGTCGCAAGAGCTTTTGCTGCTGCAGTTGACCTTCCGTCGCCGTCTTCAACGCGGCTCGAACAGCGGCCTGCGTCGACAGCCCAACCATATGCTGCTTTTGCCAGCCGGCCGGGGAGCGATGAAAAACCAGCAGCTGCGGCACCTTGTCGCCACGCATCAACTTGGAGGCGATGTCGTTTTCCTTGTCCAGGTCGACCGTCGTGTAAACCACTCCGTCCAACGCTCCGTCTCGCTTCAGCTCGGCAATCGTATTTTGCTTGAAGGTGTCGCATGCCACGCACCAATCGGCCCCGATCAAAATCACCAGGGGCTTGTTAGTCTCAACGCTCTTCTGATACGCCTCGGCGTAGCTCAACTTTGGCGTCGCGTTCATGACTGTGGGAATCAACAACGCCAGCGTCCATCCCGCCATATCTTTCATCCTTCGGGGTTGAGGCATCCTGCGCGAATAAAACGCGCGATCTCCCGAGCGCTCCTTGCCAACCAACCACAAACATCCGCAATCAATTCCGGTCAGGGAAGGTTTGTTCGTTAGGCAGACTTTGTGGACAAAATGGAAATCGCTAATTGGAAAGGTCGGAGTATAGGGGAAAGCAATTCGGCCTGCACACCTACCAGACCCCCGTTTTGCCCGTTTCTCGACAAACTTCCCACCAAAGCTTCGTAGCACAACCCGTTGGCAACAGGCAGGTTAACCTTGCCTGGCGAGCAACCGCCATTCAATAAGGGCAATTTGTCGCACCCGACTGGCCGTCCACCCTAAACACCCCAGTCCACCCAAACACCCACCAGTAGCCGCTCGGCCCCTTGCGGCGCGGCGTGCAGCCGCTCAGATCGTCCGTAGCATGGGTGCCCTCGCCCGTGTGCGGCGAGCAGCCGCGAAGCACCGCGATTGCCCCTTCGAAGAGTTAAGCCTCGGCCGGCGCAATGGGGTTGCGCAGTCTTGCACGGGCGACGCGCGCGAAGCGGGCCTCGGCCTGGTGCGCAGTGCTGCACGGGCGAAGGCGCGTGTTCTCGTCCGTGGCGAGCAGCCGCAGCGATCGTCCGTAGCATGGGCGCCCTCGCCCGTGCGCGGCGAGCAGCCGCAGAGCACCGCCCATGCCCCGGCAAAACGAGTCTCGGCCGGCGCAATGGGGTTGCGCAGTGCTGCACAGGGCGCCCATGCTACGCGCGAAGCGGGCCTCGGCCGGCGCGATGGGGCTGCTCAGTTCTGCACGGGCGAGGGCGCCCATGCTACGCG
>JAGQPF010000300.1 GCA_020426845.1 Planctomycetales bacterium | reverse complement strand
GCTTGCCGGTGGTCAAGCGTCGCGTGATGGCGCCAAAACTATGTCGCCCAAGCCAGCACCAAACCACGGCGGCGAGTCCGAATAGAATCAGATAGGCGAGCCGCCCCGATGCCTGGCGCCCGCCCATCAACATCGGGGCCACGGCGACGACACCAACCAACAACCAGTCGACGATCGCCAGCGGCCTGGACTCTGCCGGCGGCAGCACGTCGGAGTGACTGGCCGCACCGTGTCGGTGCCCGTGATGTCGATGTCGTCCGTGCCCCGTTTCGCCAGAGCGACTCACCCGCCATTCGCTCATGCTGCTCGACTCCTTCGCTCACTCAGCATCTGATTCAAAAGCTGCAAGTGTTCCGCGGCTCGTCGCCGACTTTCCGCCACGGGCCTGATGAACTCGGACGGAGTGCGAACCTCGGACTTCAGGGCCGCGACCAACGGGCTGGCTCCGGCGACCACTTGCCGCAGCTCCAACACCGGCGACCGATCCAGCAGCTGACCGAAATTGTGAAGTTTCGAGGCGTAGCCAACGCCGACGGCCGGCACGCCAAACAGTTTGGCCAGCATGAGCCCGTGCAGGCGCGCGAACAGTGCCA
This sequence comes from Planctomycetales bacterium, assembly GCA_020426845.1. Lineage (GTDB taxonomy): Bacteria > Planctomycetota > Planctomycetia > Pirellulales > Pirellulaceae > JAGQPF01. The sequence goes on along the minus strand of JAGQPF010000300.1, from coordinate 10,725 downwards.
GATCGGCGCCGGCAATCGTCTCCACCTTTTCCTGCATCGACAGTCCGATGCAATGTTCGACGTTCAGCCCGCGGCGCGCCAGCGCGCCGGCCAATTCCGCGTCTCGATCCAAATCGATCATATCGGCAACATCGATCACCGACACATGCTCGATTTGCTCGGCGGCGGCGATCCGACAAACTGCGTCGGCGCCATGCTGGATCGCACGGTCCTGCTCCTTGTCGGTCAAGTACCCCGCCAGGTCGCGCCAACCGACCACCAGCGTCTTGCCGGAGGAATGCCGCTGGGGACGCACCTTCAAGGTGGGCGAATCCAACGCCAGAAACACGAGATCCTCCGCCACCAACGAGTCCTTGAATCGCGGCGCCAACTCGGACGCAATCTGCAGTGAGGGCTCGTCCCGCCACGACGCCAGTTGACACGAGCGCAGCGCCAACTTCGCCTTTAGCCGAGTCTTGCCACGCCCCACATCGTCGGCGCCGACGCCGAGCCAGGCGACGGGCACGCCCTGCAGCCGCGCCGCGAAATTCGTATACATCCCGCAGAAGCCGAAGCGATGGAGACACGTGCCGCCGCCAAACACCAGGGCCGCGGCGCCTCGCACGCCGGCATAGCGCTCTCGCCAAGTGGAGACCGTCCGCATCTCGACCTGCGTTCCAGGCGGAGTGATGACCAGCCGAGCGTCCGCATCAGGATGCAGGAGCACGCGATACGATGCGGTGACGTACCGTTGCCGCAACTGCTCGAGAACGAGATAGAGCATCAGGTCGTCGCCAAGATTGCCATAGCCGTAGTAGCCGTGCAACGCGATGATCATGGCTCGACGCCTGCTCAGAGTTTGTGGACCGTCAAGTATGCGTTTTGAAGTTTGGCAAGTCTGCGAGGCGAGTCAGCGTCCGACTCTTAATCTCAATCTTGACGGAACAATCGGCTGTTAGGTTGGTGATAGTTCGGGTCAACGCTCGCCCAGTGGGCTCACACGATCAGCCAGCTCGCCGAATTCGTGTGACGCGACGTTGGCGATCGCCATCGCCCCCACCGTCATCGCCGTCGCCGTCGACCTCGCGTTCGGCGCGTGCAGTGCGTTCCGCGCGGATAGGCAGGACAGCAGCGGGTGGCTCCCGCAAGTCGGCGCCGGCGTCGAGCACCTCCTCCTCGTAGCTCATCGCCAAAGGACGCCGGTACGTCTCCTCGTAGTAGCTTCTGCGTGGGCTCGCCTGCTCTTGTTCGGCGGCCACCTCGTCGTGCGCAGCGTAGCCAAGCTCCTGCTCTTCCTCATACGCCCCATAGTCGCCATCGATGTCCTCCAACGCGTGCGGATCGTCGGCGCCGTAACCATAGCCATATCCGTAGCCGTAGCCGCCATAGCCACCGTAGCTCTGCTCGCTCGCGTCGACTCGATTTGCGACCACACCGATGACCGGAACGTTCATGGACAGCACGTTCTCCACGGTTCGCGTGACGGCGCGGCGATGGTTCTTGCTTGGGTGGACGACGACGATCAATCCATCGGTCAAGCGTCCGACCAGCACGGCGTCGCTGCCGGCCAGCACCGGCGGACAGTCGATCAGCACTTGGTCAAAGTTCTTCTGCGCCCACGCCATGAAGTCGACCATCCGTTGCGAGCTAAGCAGCTCGACCGGATTAGGCGGCTTGTACCCGCAGCCCATGACGACAAGGTTGTCGACACCGACGTCCCGCAGCGCGGCGCTGGCCGCCTGTTCCACGTCGTCACTGCTTCGCAACACGTCCGACAAGCCTGTTTCCCGCCGCAGCTCGAACAAATTGGACAGTCCGGGACGTCTTAGGTCGGCGTCGATCAGCAGCGTGCGGCGGCCAGCCTGCGCGTAGCTCACGGCGAGGTTTGCCAGCACCGTGGTTTTGCCGTCGCCGGGCGACGTGCTGGTGACGCCGATCTGGCTAAGATCCTCGCCACTGAACGCCAACGTCGTTCGCAATGTGCGGAACGCCTCGCACTCGACCGCCTCAGGGTTGGAGAACACGTGCAGCGATTCGGCGCCCGTGTCGCCCTGCGGCGCCAGGCGCCGCACCATCGCCAGCACGGGCACACCCAGTTGCTGCTTGATTTCATCGGGTGACCGGAAGTGGTCATCCAAGATGTCGACAAAGAAGGCCACCACGACTCCCGCGAACGATCCGCCGAACAAGCACAGCACGGCCAGCACTTTGGCCTGCGGCTCGACGGGCCCCTTGGCGTCGGGGTCGTTCACCACGGCGACGCGGATGTCGCTGTGCTCCTGCTGCAGGTCGACGCGGGCAATCTGGTTGCTCAGCGTGGAGTGCAGCTCATTCAGCCGGCCGAGTTCTTGCTCGGCAAAATTCAGCTTGGTCAGCGAGCCGTTCATCTCGACGGCCAGTTGCTCGGCAGTCGTGTACTCGCTCTGCAGACGCGTCTCCTGAGCCAGGTCCTTGGACAGCCGCTCCTGGACCATCGCCAACACCATGCCGTTGAGCTCGGCTTTCGGCAACCGCGACGTCTCGCTCTGCCGGCTGGCGCGGAAATTGGCGATAAATTGCTCTGTGGCGGCGATCTTGTTGGTCAGGTTAATGATCAGCTGGTTTCGCGGCCCGAGTTTGCCGCTGAGCGACTCGAGCTCGCCACGATCGGCGACCAGCATTCGCTGCATCGTCGCCAGCGACTCGGTATCCTGCGCATTGAGGCCCAGCGAATCGGTCAGCAGCTGGCGGCCAAGATTCGGCTCGATGGCCAGCAGGTGCTGCGCCACGTCTCCGCCCCGTCGAATCGTATCCTGCACGGCGTTCAGCGTCGCCTCGTTGTCGATGCGGCTGCGGCGCACCTCCATCAGGTCATCGTGCAGCCGGTTCATTCTCACGACCGACGCGTGCACGACCTGATTGCCTTGCTGAACACCGACATAGCGGACAGCGCTCTTCAGCTGAATCAACTCGGTCTGTTGCGATTTCAGCTGTTGCTCAACCTCTTTGCGGTCGCTCAGCAGCCGCTTGAGCTGCTCGACCGAGGCGTCCTGATGGTGTTTCTCCGTGACATCCATATAGGAAGTCAGGACCGCATTCAATACGGCCTCGCCGGCCTCGGGTGAAAGCGAGTGGTAGCTGAGCTCGACGAAATTCGTCAAACGGTCGGTCCGCACTTGCAGCTTCTTGCGGAGCAGATCGGGCCAGTCGCCGACCGGCAGATGCCGAAAGTCGACATACAACTCGGGCGAGAGTTGCCGAAGCGCCACGGCGGCGCCCTTGAGCACTTTGGCGCTGCGAAACAGCCTGGCGTAAGTTGGCAACATCGTGTTGCCGCTCAGCATCGTCGAGGTCTCGGCGTAGTCGCCTGCCTGCGTGATCAGCACGGAGGCGTTTGCCTCATAAATGTGCTCGCTGGTTTGATACTTCACCACGCCCAGCACGCACGCGACAACCACCGCGCCGATCACGAACCGCCGACGCAGCCAAACGGTCCGCATCAGCCGGCCAACAAGCTGCCCCGGGTCGACGCCGTGCGATCTCAGGTCAGCCGGATCGTGAGGTGAGACAGTCATGTTGCTGCAGGCTCGTGGTGATTGCGGGGGGTCGAGCGTTCGATTGGATCGGGCTGTCGATGTGAGGAAAGGAAACCCGAAGCATCAGCGAGGGAGCTGGCGCCGGTTGTCTTGCCGATTACAGGCCGGGCACGGCGCTGCTAAAGCCAAACCGGATCAAGTTTCGCAACGTCCCCACCGTAAATGTCAGCGGCGTCTCCTGCACGGTGACGACATCGCCCGCCGACAACACCAGGTTCTCACCTGAATTCTCCAGCGCGCGTTTATAGGAAACTTGAATGACACGAGTGCGACCCGTGCCGGGATCGATTCTGCTGACGTAGATGCGGTCCGCCATGGACAGCCGGCGCCCGCCTGCCTCGGCAATCGCCTCCAGCACGCGGAGTTCGCGATCGAACGGCAGCTCGATTCGCAGCGGCCGCATCACCAGTCCGTCGACATGAACGGTTTGCGGTTGCCGCCGAGGAACCATCACCGCAGAGCCGTCGGGGAGCGGGTAAGATCCGCCAATCTCCTCGATTTCCAGCAGGTCGACGCGAGTCGTACGGCTTGGCAGCAGCTGCCCCGTCGGTCCTCGCTGAGGAGGATAGGTGATCTCGACAATCGTGTCGGCGTCTCGCTGGAAACCTCCGGACTCGCTCAGCGCAGAAAACAGGTCCGAGCTGGCGGCCGGGATCGATTTGACGCCGGGCTTGCTGACGGCGCCGTTGATAGTGACGCGATGCGCCATCTGCTTCTCCATCGACAGCGCCACTTGGGGCTCGCGATAGATGCCACGGCGAATCGACTCGACTTGCACCGCGCGCTCGGCCTCCGGGACTCGCAATCCCGCCAATTGGACGGGCCCCACCAACGGCACGTGCGCATTGCCTTCGCCATCGACCCGAATCGGATGCTCATTGATGTCCGCCTCGGGAATCCCGGTGGCGACGGTCAATTGCAGCTGGTCGCCCGGCTGCACCACGTCGCTTGGGGCACTGGGGGTGGACAGTCGCGAAAGGTCGAGAGCATTCGGACTGCGGGGGACCTGCGCAGCGAGTGACGCCGGCAATTGTCCTGGGCGGATGGTTGGCACACTGGAGCAGCCGCAAGTGGCAGCCAGGGCCAGCGCCCAACCCAATAAACAACAGCTCGGCGCAGCCCGGCCGGCGTGGCCCGCATCGCGCGCACGGGCGGCGCCGTCGCTCAATGCGTGGCGGGACGAGACTGTCGAAGTGCTTCGCGAATCTGACATCTTCCGTACCGATGACTCAAGAATGACTCAGAGCGATTTCCCCGGAGCGAATTGGGATTGAGATTGGGATTGGGATCGGGTTGGGCAACTCGTCGCACATGGCGACTGGTCCGCCAGGACTCACAAGGGACGCCTGCGAAGGAGGCCTGGCCGATCACTCCCAATTCACGAATCGGGAATTGGTTTTGAGTCGCTCCCTAGCTCGACGAGTTGTCATGAACGGCGATCGGAATAGCCACCGCGGCAATCACGGCGACCGCGATCACCAGCGGATTGGCGAGCAGCGCTCCGATGCGGTTCTGACCACGTTCTGTCAGTTGCCCACGGACCAACAGCAGCTCGCGCGGCGACTTCGGAGGCGCCGTGCCCATCGCCCACAGGCGGCAAGGATGCAGCGCGCCGAGCATCTCCAGCTGGCATGCGCCGGCGCGGAGATCGCGCAGCTCGAATCGACCTTGGGCATCAACCACTGCGCGAGCGACCACGGCGCCGTCTCGGATCGCTTTCACTTCGCCGCCAGCCGACGGTTGTCCCGCGGAATCCACGACCTGCCCGCGCAGCGCGCCGCCCGCTTGCAGCTCCAGATCGACCACCTTGGGCGGTGCAGGCGCTGCATTGTCGTCCGCCCAAATTGTGGTGGGCACCACGAGCGGCCACATTGCCAGCCACACCAGCGCCACAGACCATTTGTTTGTTGGCATTGCCCTCTCCCATTCGCTGGAAAAAATGCGATTACGCGAGGCCGGATGGCAGCATCGCGGGGCGGACTATAGCGAGAGGTCCACCGGGAGAAAAGGCCAGTTGCCTGGCGGATGACCGACGCGACCGACGGTTGGCGATGACCTGACGGACCGACGGCCGCGGACGCGGCGCCAGCGGAACGTCAGTCCTCCGCCTTGCTGCCGTCCCCGCACATCATCACGATCCTGGGATCGAAACGAGCGACGGCCTCAACGAGATCCAACTGCTGCCGCATCACCTCGTCGATGTTCTTATAGACGCCAGGCACCTCGTCGGCGCCCGCCGCGAGCACTCGCACGCCCTTCTTGAGCAGGTCGTTTCGAACTGCGTTCCAGGTGTACTTCTCTTTGGCCTGCCGTCGCGACATGCAGCGACCGGCGCCGTGGCTCGCAGAAGCCAAACTGGCGGCGTTTCCCTTGCCGCGCACCACGTACGCGGGGTCCGCCATCGAGCCCGGAATCACCCCCATCACGCCCTCGCCAGCCGGCGTCGCTCCCTTGCGATGGACAATCAACTCGCGCCCATCATGCACTTCCTTCCAAGCGAAGTTGTGATGGTTTTCCACGCCGGCGACGATCTCCGCGCCAACTGCCGCCGCCACCAGCCGGTGGATCACGTCGTGATTGGCAGCCGCGTAGTCACCCATCAAATTCATCGCCGCCCAGTACTCTTGCCCAGCTTCGCTATCCAGGCTCAGCCACGCCAGGTACGCCAGGTCCTCGAATTTGCGCGGGAGCTTGCTGCGGGCAATGGCGCTATAAGTGGAGCACACGGCCGCGCCCGTCCCGCGACTACCGCTATGGCTCATCAACGCGACGTAGGCTCCGGGCTGCAAACCCAGGTCCTCGTCGGCGGACTCCAACGTCAACAGCCCAAACTCGGCAAAGTGGTTGCCCGACCCGGATGACCCAAGCTGTCGCCAAGCGACATCCTTCTTCTCGCGGGTGATTCGCGTGACCGACCAGTCTTGATCCATCACCGCATGATCCTGAGGTCGCTCGTGCTCCGCGCCCACGCCGAATCGAGTGCCGGTTTGCAGAGCGTGCTCGAACAACTCGGGCTGCTTCTCTAATCGCTCGACGGGCAGATCGAGCACCGACAGCTTCATCCGGCAGGCGATGTCGACTCCCACCGCGTAGGGAATCACGGCGTTGTCCGTCGCCAGCACGCCGCCAATCGGCAAGCCGTAGCCAACGTGCGCATCGGGCATCAACGCAGCGCCGGCTGCCATCGGCACGCCACATGCCTGGCGCATTTGAGCATGAGTCGCGTCGTCGATCTCGTTGCCCCAGGTTTGGTAGCCAATGGGCTCGGGCCGCACGAACGCTCGATCTTGTATCAATGCCGCGGCGAACTCGCCGAAGACGGGGTCGGCCGCGAACGCGTCCGGCGTCTCGACAATTTCACGAATCGCTTGCTTCAGGGCGGCGCCGCAGTATTCTCCGGTGGCAGCCGCCGCTTGCACTGCGGCGATCGCCGCTGCCGTGCAATCCTTGGGGACACCGAGTTTCTGAAGTTGTCGTCCGTTCATGGATTAGTCACACTGGGGATGGAATCGACAAAAACAACGAGGACGACGAATCCTCGTTAAGCGGCCACCACAGAACAGAGCAGCGCCGATGAGCTCCGACAACCCATTCGCCTCCCCGGCTGAAACCGCATCTGCCGCCGAGCCGCTTGCCGACGCGCCGGTTTGGAAACAACTGGTGATTCGCTGGGAGCGATTGCGGCCGCTTTATAACGGCGTGCTGGCCATTGTCGGGCTGACGACCATCGCAGCCGCGCGCCACCCCGTCAGCATTGAACTTGTGTTCGGCGTCATCGCCTGGGGAGTGGGAGCGAATCTTTGCTACTTCCTAGGCCCGCTGGCACAGCTCTATGCGTCCGTCCTGTGGGGAGACGACACCCCGAGGACAACCACCACGTCGTCGAGGTTCGTCGCATCGACGTCATCGACGTCAACCACGTGGCTGTTGTTTGCGGCGGGCACGATTTTCTCCGTGTTGGCCACCGTGGTCGGGGGGACGGTCCTTGCGTGGAGTGTGCTGCCGGGTCCTCAATAGCAAGGTTCCACGAGCCGCGCCCTTGCCGAAAAGTAATGTTGCCCCTTCGGTTTTTTGGGGCTTTTGCGCCAAGTATGCGCCAGGTATGCACCAAGTTTGCGCGCAGTTTGCCCGAAGTTGGCGCAACGGTCCACACGCCCGGGCTAAATTCTGTCGCCCTTTCGGCGCATTGGGCGGACGCAAGCTATGGTTGCCTTTGCGTCCCGAGTCTTTCGGCAGAAATCATGCCTTGCAGCAACTGCATGGGCAGCCTACGTTTGCCGACCGCGAGAGGGCGTTCTCGAACCCGACGCTTCCAACTCTATCGCTGATTGGGGAAAGCGAGCATGTCCAAGGGCCGGCCTTCGCGCAGACGTCGTTTCTCCCGCGAGCCCCGCCTCGAAGCTCTGGAAGCTCGCCAACTGCTCGCCAGCGACATCTCCAATGAGGCGATGGAGTTCATCTACGAGCTCAACCTGGCTCGTCACGACCCACAGGCGTACGCGGTTGCGGCGGGATTGCCGGCGGCGATGTTGGCAGGCGTCGAGGCGCAACCGCCGCTGGCATTGAACGACGAGCTCGAGAACTCAGCGCTGTTTCACGCCACGGAAATGGCGGCTTACGACTACTTTGACCACCAAAGCGCGATCACCGGCGACTGGCCGAACCAAATGGCCGTCGATGCCGGGTACCCGCTGCCATCCAATTATCCGCTCACGTCGAATTACATCGAGTCGATCGCCGCGGGCACCTTTCTGAGCAACCCCAACGAAGTCCTGCGACTGCTGATCGAAGACGAAGGACTATCGACACCGGGGCACCGGTACCACCTGCTCGCCACTGGCCCGTCTCAGTCGTTCTGGGAAACGCACCGCGAAATTGGAGTCGGGCACGCCTATAGCCCGGTCGCCACCTATCGCAACTACTGGGCCGTGCACACGGCGCCGCGCACCGAACAGCTCACGTTTCTGACGGGCGTCGTGTTTGACGACGCCAACAGCAACGGCAGTTTCGACGCCGGAGAGGGGCTCGGCGACGTCACGATCGATGTGAACGGCACAACCGTCGTGACCAACAGCGCCGGCGGCTGGAAGCTCGCCGTGTCGGCCGGAGACTACGTGATCACGGCCAGCGGCGGCAATTTGGCGGGGGCCGCGTCGACGACGGCCACGGTGGGCGCCGACAATGTCGAAGTTGACTTCGTCTCCGGCAACGTCAACGGATTTGTCAATTTTGCCGAGGTCGCCATCCCGCCGTCGGTGGATCCACCGCCGGCCGACTGGGTTCGCACGAGCCGCGAGCTCGGGGCAGTCAACGCGGGAGTCGCGGCCCGCGACGGGGCAACGGGCGAAGGCTACCTGATGCATAGCCGGCAGCCGGTGCACGAGCGATTTGGCGACCTGCCGGCCGGCAACAGCGACCACCTGGTCGTGGTGGTGTACCAAGACGGGCAGTGGAGCTACGACAATGACAACGCACTGGTTCCGTTTGTGCCGGTCAGCACGGATGTGCTGCTTGCGCAGGTCGACTTCGACGCTGACACGGTGACGTCACTCGAGAATCTGGAGACGGAGACCAACGGCATCGCGACCGGGTACGTCGGCGGAGACCTCCAGTTCGCGGCAGATATCTGGAGCGGCGCCGCAGACGATGGCGAATTCACCGTGACCGGCGCCGCCTTCGCCGCGTTGGGACCGGCGGACCGCTACGAGCTCGGCGCCACCAACTTGGGCATCGCCGCGGATGAGAGCGCCACTGGCGTCGGCTATATCCTGTACAGCCAGATTCCCGTTGCCGAGCGGTTCACGAACGTCACAATTGCCAACGGCAATAGCGACCATCTCGTCGTCATCCAATTCGTCGACGGACAATGGATACTCGACGCCAACGGCTCACGACGCGTGTTCACTCCGCGGTCGGACGACCTGCTGCTGGCCGAGGTCGACTACGACGCCGACACCGTGACCGCGTTGCAGGGCCAATCCCTTTGGCGAGACGGCATCCGAGCCGGTTACGTCGATGGCGATCTGGCCTTTGCGGCAAACGTCTGGGCGGGGGCGCCGAATGATGGCGAGTTCGGCGTCAGCGGCGCCTGGTTCACTGCGGCGGAGCCGGAGAAGCTGACCTGGCAGGCAGACCCCGGCGCCGGCGTTCGCGTCCGGGACGACGCCACGGGGACCGGCTATCTGATGCTTAGCGAGACTTCGTTGCGGGCTCGCTTTCCCGCCAGCGACTGGCCAGCTGACTCCAGCGATCAGTTCGTGGCGGTCGTCTTCACCGCCGGGCAATGGTATTTCGACAATGACACGGAATTGACACCCTTCCTGCCAGAATCGAGCGACCTGCTCGTCGCGGCCCTCGACTTCGACAACAACACCGCAACATTGCTGGACCGATTCGGCTGGCGTCATGGCATTCGCAGCGGCTTCACCGGTTCGCTGACCGTCGCGCCCGAGCAGTTCAACGGGTCGGCGGCCCCCGGCGAATTTGAAGTCACGGTGTCAGCGTTGCAGCGACTGGACGAGCAGCCTCGCGTGACGATGCCGACCGGCCCGCTGGGGCAAGGTCTCGCCGCGAATGACGGAGCGACCGGCTCGGGATACATCATGTACAGCCCGCAGTCGGTCCATGAACGGTTCAGCGGAATTCCCGCGGCTGTCAGCGACCACTTCATTGTGGTCATTCATCAGCAAGGGGTCTGGAAGTACGACAACAACGGCCAGATCCGGGAGTTCACTCCGTTGGCCGGCGACACTTTGGTTGCCTCGATCGACTTCGACGCTTCGCAGGTCACGGCCTTGGCCGGAGTGCGCGGCTTGGTCCACGGCATGCCCTCCGGTTACCTCGACGGCGATCTGGTGTTTTACGCCGACCAGTACGCGGGCGTCCCCAACGACGGCGAGTTCCAAGTGGGTGGCACGTACCTGACGACCAACGTGGCTTCCGCTCGCTACCAGATCGGAGCCTTGGGGCAAGGCATCGCCGCCAACGACTTGGCCTCCGGCGAGGCTTACCTGCTGTACAGCGCCGAGAGTCTGTTCGACCGCTTTAGCAACGCGCCGATCCCTGCACTGAACAGCGAGCACTTGATCATTGCGTTCTACGCCAACAATCAATGGCACTTCGACGCCAACGGCGCCACGCGAACTTTCACGCCGCGCGAGACGGACGTGAT
>JAGQPF010000038.1 GCA_020426845.1 Planctomycetales bacterium | reverse complement strand
CTCTCCGAATCGGTGCTCGATTCCGAGCCGATTCCGCTCGGCCATCGCCAAACCATTCGCCGCTACTTTGAGCTGATCCGACCTCAAGGCGCCGAAGCCACCGAAGCGGACGCCGACACCGGGAAATAGGGCGGCGGCGTTTCTCCGCTCGTGATCGCGTTCGTCACTTCGGCTGGCTGAGCAATCCGGTGGTGAAGCCGATGAGATCGTCGTGCGCGCGGCAGTGTTCCATCAGCGGCGCGAAATCGCCCGCCTGTTCGCAGAGCTCGTAGAGCGAGGGGGCAATGCCGCGGTGAGGAACATCGGCGGGCATGCGCTGCCGGTAGACCTCAATCGCCTCTTGGGGCTTGCCAACGCGCGACAACAGGTCGATGTAGACCTCGATCGGCATCGTGCCGTGGTCCATCGGGTCCAGCTCGGCCTTGCGGGCAAAGACTTCCAGCGCCTCGTCGAGGTTCTCGCCGAGCTGGGCCTGAAAAAACAGCGAGTGGTCTCCGTAGATGTTGGAGAACGGCTCCTCGCCATCGTATTGAAACTGCTTATGCAGTCGCTTGCCGTACTGCGTCAGATCGAGAGCCAACCGAAGGTGACGAGGATCGGTCAGCGTCGTCGCGAACCGCACCGTCGAGGCCAGATGCGTGGTGTCGATGTGATACGAGTGTTCGCCAAACAGCCAATCGCGATCGGCGACTAGCTCGGCAAGTGTCTGCTGCGCGGGCTCCGCGCCTTCCTGTCGAGCGACATCGGACCGGACCGAGGACAGCAATTCCGCGTGCAGGTGCTCCAACAGCAGCGCCGCCGCCTTGGCATGATGGTGAGCGGGCAGCTGGGCCACGACCGTGTCCATGGTCGTGATCGAGTTGCAGGTGCCGTAGTACTCCAGCACGAGCCCGAAGCCGCGTTCCACGTCCACCGCCTCGTGCAGGCAGATTTCGATCAGCTCGTCGAGGTTATCTTCGTCCGCCTCAACCTCGTTGAGCAGGCGGAGCGCCTCGGCTCGGTCGCCGACCGGCCGCAGGTACATCCAGCCCTCGCGAATGCGCCCACTTTGGATCAGCGAAGCGCCGACTTCGCGGCAGGCGTCCAACAATCCCGCCTCGAGGAGATCGCGAGTCGCGTCCTCCAGCTGCTCTTCGTCGGGCTGAACGAGCGGCAGTCCGCACTGCTGTCGCACTTGCATCTTCAGCGCGGCAAACAGGTCGTGAGGGCGCCGCGCCGCTCGCAATGACTCAACAAGCCGTTCGAGCACCGCGTCAATACCGTCGCTCAGCGCCGCTTGCAGGGAATCAAACAGGGCGGCATCGTCACTCATGTCGTTATCCGCGAACAGGGGTAGGCATCAAATGGGAGGCAGGCCCTCCCAAGGGAGGCGAGCCCTCTATGTTACCAGACCCAGCCGCTCAACGGCTCGCGCAGCGATTCAAAGTCACAATCGCCGAGGAACAGGCAGCCCGATTGCGGATGTCGCCGCAGCACGTCGTCCGGCATGTGCTCCACAGCGGTGGTGATCAGCAGCTGCACGCGGCCCTCCCAACGGACCCATTGCGGACAGGTGACTTGGGGCGCACCGGGCAGTTGCCAGACCGCCTCCTGCTGGTTGAAGCCGCTCAACGAGTACTGCCGGACCTCGCCCGGTGTCGACGAGCCCGGCTGCGGGTTGTACAGCGCGACGACCAGACTTCGCTCGTCTGGCGTCAACGCCATGCCATCGGGGAACAGCCGCTCTTGCTCGAGGTCGACGATCACACGACCTTCGCCGAGTGATGCGGAGGCAATGTCCAACGGATACTCGACGATTTTGAACGAAGGCGAGTCGATGTCGATCAGCCGCCATTGGCCGTCGACTTGCCGAACATCCTTGCCGTTGGAGCAGATCTGGCCCGGTTGCAGCAGCCGCACCTCGGGCGATCCTTCGCGCCACAAGTAGAGTCCGCCCACGGGCCGCTCGAACTTGAGGTGCTTGGTGCCGAAGATCACGCCGCCCGGCACGGCCAGCCCGTCGTTGACGATCGTCTCGGAATTGTCCGCCTCGACCTCGTCGCTCAACGGCTCCAGTTCGCCGCTCACCACGTGCAAACGCTGCACCCGTCCTTGCACACCCACCAGGAACGATTGGCCGTCGCGCTCCGGAAAAGCAAAACCGGGACGTTCGGGCAAATCGTACTGTCGTTGCTCGCCGCTGGCGCTCAACGTGTGAACGGAGCCACGGGTGGAGTCCGCTCCGTGCTGGATGGCGACCCAACTGACGCAATCGTCACGCACCGGCATCGGGCCTTCGGGCAGAAACCGCAGCTCGGGCGTGGCGGGTTCATGGAGCAATCGAGTCGCGTGCTGTCGCATCGGGTTCTCTTCTCGAGTCATTACGCCGTCAGTTCATCGTCCAACGGCGCGGTAGCGAGTGCCTTCAGCGCGTCGAGCGTGTGCAGCACGTCCTCGAGCGAGATTTGCTGCCACTGGTCGTTCTTGTGGGCGATGATCGCGAGCTTGAAGTGGTCAAACGCGTCGGCCAAGTCATCGGGCAGCTCGGGCAAATCTTCGAACGGCCGCACCGGCGCGAGCACGCTGACGGGCGAGCCTTCACCTGCGCCGTCGGCGCCGTCGGCGCCTGACATCATGGCGTTGTCGTCGTCCGGCGGCATGTCGTCGGCGTCGCCAAAGTCGGGACCTTCATGTCGCGGCCCCGAGCTGCCCTCGAACTCGCCCTTGATGTTCGCGGGCGTCTCCTCGGTGGACAGCGGGGCAAAGTCCTCGTCCAGTTCGGTCGCGACAACTTCGCCCTCTTGGGGCTTTGGTCCGCCAACGGTCTCGAAGCGCTGTTGGCGCATTTGCGAGACGGACCAACGGCTCTGCACGGCGCCTTCAAGCCACATCTCGGCATCGTCCCAGTCGAGCGCGGCTTGGAAGTGGCTCCAATACAGGTTCTCGAATTGGTCGTGCTTCTCGCCGAACCGATGGTACACGCGCCGCAAGCGGCCGACGTGCTGGCCCGTGACGCCTCCGACGCGGCGCGCCCAGGCTTCGTCCGAATGCTCGGCGGCGGGCGCATCGGCGGCAATCAACGCCTCGCGCCACTCAAAGATGATGCGGCCTTTCTCCCAGTTGGTGTTGCTGACCAACTGATTCCAACGGCCCACAAACGGCTGAGACTCCTCATTCAACGCCTCCGCCAACTCGGGCGCCAATTCCGACAACTCGACCGAGTCGAATGACGACGATTCTTCCATGTCCTCAATTCCTCACGGGATTCGACAGCTTGCTTCTGATGCGGCGAGGATCTCGCCCGCGCCGGCAGGCGGGGCGAGGGTCCAACATTAACAGGGCAAATCGCCGCTGAAAGTCCTTTCTGCAGATTGCCGCCAAACCGTGCATTCTCCCGCGTTTATCGGCGTCTATCGCAGACATTCGTGGCGGGGATAACTTGTCGATTCACGAGACGCAGCCGCGCTTGGCCAAGTTGCCGACACGCGGCGCGGCCGCACCAATCACATCACCGGCAAACTCCGACTAAACTCTACATCTATCCAACACAGAACGACGGGCGGCTGCGCTGCCGCGTGCCCACGCTGCGTATCGCCAACGGAGACAATGCACATGAAGCGACTCTTGCACCAACCGTCGAACCTCTCGAACCGACTGGTGATGGCCTGCTGGCTGTTGCTTACCGCCTGCGCAACCAACCTGATGGCCGACGGCGGGCCGCTGAATCTGCTGGTCATTCAAACCGACGAACACCATTTCGGCACGCTCGGCTGCTACGGCGGCAAGATCGTTGGCACGCCACACATTGATCGCATCGCGGCCGAGGGCGCGATCTGCACGAGCTTCTATGCGACGACGCCGGTGTGCTCGCCGTCGCGAGCCGCATTGGTGTCGGGCCTGTATCCGCAGAAGACGCCGGTGGTGATCAATGATGTCCCGATGGCTGACAACGTTGTGACATTTGCCGAGCTGCTGCGCCGTCGTGGGTATGCCACAGGCTTCGCGGGCAAGTGGCACCTCGACGGCGCCGGCAAGCCACAATGGGCCCCCAAACGGCGGTTCGGCTTCGAAGACAATCGATTTATGTTCAATCGCGGCCACTGGAAGAAGTTCGAGGACGGCCCGGACGGGCCGCGCGTCGGCGCTCGCAATAAACAGGGGCCAACCTACGCGCTGGATGGCGCCGACGAAACGACTTTTTCCACCGACTGGTTGTGCAACAAGGCGATCGATTTCGTCAACGAGCATCACGAGCGGCCGTTTTGCTACATGCTGAGCCTCCCCGATCCCCACGGGCCGAACACGGTGCGGGCGCCTTACGACACGATGTACGCCGATGTCGAGGTGCCGATTCCCGCGACGTTGAAACGCACACCGCAGCAAACGCCGGGCTGGGGCCGGCCGGCGAATGTCACCGCCGCTCAGTTGCGGCGACTGATGCCGCCTTACTACGGCATGGTGAAGTGCATTGATGACAATGTCGGCCGCATCCTGAAAACGCTCGAGCGTCACCGGATCCTCGACCGCACCATCGTCGTCTTCACGTCGGATCACGGCGATCTATGCGGCGAGCACGGCAGGCTTAACAAAGGCGTGCCGTACGAGGGCTCGGCGCGGATCCCATTCCTGATGCGCTGCCCGCCGCGCGTGCCGGCGGGAACGAAGATCGAACAGGCGCTCTCCTGCGTCGACTTCCTCCCTACCGTCATGGCCATGATGGAAGTCGACGTGCCCCATCGGGTCGATGGCCGCGACGCCGCCGCTTGGTTCGCCGGGCGCTCCGACGAAAACTGGCGCGACATGGCGATCTTGCGCAGCACCTCCGGCAAAAGCCCCTGGCTGGCCGCTGTCTCCGCTCGTTACAAACTCGTGTTGTCCGCCGCGGATGAGCCGTGGCTGATCGATCTCAAAAACGACCCGTCCGAAGTGGTCAATCTGGCTGGCGACCCGGAGCACGCCGGCACGGTTCGCACCATGACCGAGGCGATCGCCGAGTACGCTCGCCAGCATCAAGACGACCATGCGCGGCACCCCGAGCTGCGCAAGCACCTTGCGCCTTAAGGTTTTAAGGGAACCCGAAGCGTAAGGAGCGGCGCGCCCAATACCACAAGTGTGAGCGTGGGGGCGTGGAGGTGCGCCTGGAATAACCTGCATCGTGCGCGGACGGCGTGTGACTTAACGTTCCAACATCGACGGGGCGTTAGATCGAGATCACGTCATCCATCGCCAGCGGCAGCACCATGATCTTGCCGTCGCCCATCCGGCCGGTGCGGGCGACTTCGATGATGCTCCGGACGATCTCGTTCACCCGGGCGTCATCGACCCAGAGCGTGATTTCCACCTTGGGTAGAAAAGCGTGCGAATACTCGCTTTCGCCGTATTGATCGAGATAACTCTTCTGGCGGCCGTAGCCTTTGACTTCTCGGACGTTCAGCGCCTCAAGCGGGGCTCGCTGAAGATTTTCGAGCACCTTCTCCGCCAGATACGGCTTCACAATTGCGACGATCTGCTTCATGACCCGCCGTCCAAAGAGCTGGGATGAATCGCCCGCTTTACGTCTGCCGTCTGCCGTCTGCCGCTTTCCGTTCTCAGCTGAAGAAGTTCTCGCCGAACAGATTCGTCTCGGGGCTCGTCTCGACTTCGACATCGCCGTGCACTTGGGTCACGCATGCCAGTCGCATGGTGGCCTCGTTGCCGATGTAGCCCAGTGCCACCAGAGCCGCCACCGGATCGGGCGGAATCGGGATCGGTGACTTGAATTTGGCTTTCTCGCGCATCGTCATCGCGTTGGTGTTCTGCATGCCCGAGATGACATTGACCCGGCACGTGCCGCACATGCCAAAACCGTGGCAATTGAAGACTTTGTTCAACCCGGCGCCAATCCCGTTGAAGCCGGCGTTGGTGTTGATGCCAGCCTCCTTGGCAGCTTGGCGAATGGTCGTGCCATCCGCGACCTCGACTTCTTTGTTTTCTTTGACGAATTTTACGGTCGGCATGAGTGCAAACTGAGAACGAGTCGAGCGGGTCGGGAGTGGATTGTTGGGGGGGCGACGCAATCGGCAATCGCCCCGAGCTTTCCGTAGTTGGAAGTGTTGATGGTATCAGCGGGCCAGAGCGTTGTCTACCGCGAGATTTGCGGGCTCGGCGGGTCCGGCGGATCGGGAAGCACGCGTCGCAACAGCCGTTCGACAACCAAATGCAATCCGGCGGCGGCGACGATCAGGGCAATCAGCGGCAGAGCTGCCGGGGCAGGGGTAATCCAGCGGTCGCGGACCGAAATCACCAGTCCGGCCATCAGCGCCGCGGCGACCAGGGTCCGCGTCAGAAACGGCGCCAGTCGAGTCAAGTCGAGCGGAATGGTCTGCGAGATGCTCGTCAACAGCCAGATGGTCTGCAGCACGGCTGCCGCCACCGTTGTGGCAGCCAGCACTTGCTCGCCATGCCGCCCCCAGCCGACGACCAAGAGAATGTTCAGCGCCACTCCGGCCACGCCGGCGACGGCTGCGCGGCGAGGACGCCCCAGCGCCAGCTCGACTCGCACCAGCAGCGGCAAGGCCGCAAAGGCCCAGATGCCGGCGCCATAGGCGGCCGCGGCTGAAGCAGCGCGAGCGCCTGCCTCCGCCTCGAAAGCGCCACGCTCCAGCAGTAGCCCCACCACGGGCCGAGCCAACAACATCAGCCCGATCGAGGCGGGCACGGCCAGCAACCACATGCCTCGTAGCGCACCGCGAACCGCAACTGCCAGTTCGTCGAGTTGTTGCTGGCCCACCAGTTGGCACATCGTGGGGAAGTAGACGACCGCGGTCGCGATGCCGACGACGCCAACCGGCAGCATGAACAGCCGTTCGCCGTAGTAGATTGCCGTGGCGGCGCCCGTCTCCAGCTGCCCGGATTGCCCGAACAACCACGCGGCCAGTCCGTCCACGGTCGTGTTGATCTGCGTCGCGGCGATCGCCACGGCCACGGGCAACAGCGACCACATCGAGCGCTTCAACAGATCGCGAGCCGCTTGGTCGGGCAGCAGAAGCCGAAAGCCCGCTCGATGGAGATCCGCCAGCAGCCAGCCCACCTGAGCGGCCCCGCTCACCAGCACAGCCGTCGCCAACAGCCGCGCCCAATTAGCTTGCCCCTCGGTCCAGGACGGGCCAGCGAAGCACGCGGTGATCCAACCGATGTTGAGCACACAGGAGACTAGGGCGGGCGCGGTGAACCGCCCCAGCGCTTGTAGCGCCGCAGCCAACTGCGACAACACGCAGACAAAGATCAGATACGGAAGCAGTCGCGCGGTGAGCTCGAGAGCCAAGCTCTGGCCCTCATCGAGGTCGCCGAACGACAACCACAGGCAAACGGCTTCGCAAGTGAGCACGACGCCAAGAGCAGCGACCGCTGCGGCCAGCAAAGCGCCGGTAAGAAAACGCCAAGCCTGCCGGGGATGATCCAGCAGGCTGGCGAAGGGAGGAATCAAACTCGCGCCGAGCACGCCCTCGCCGAACAAGCGGCGAAACAGATCAGGCACTCGCAACGCAAGCACCAGCGCGTCCATGACGACACTGGCGCCGAAGCGATACGCAGTGACCATGTCTCGCACCATGCCCAGCACTCGACTGAGCACGGTGCTCGATGTGGTGATCCGAATGGCGCGCGAGATCACGGCAGCCGCTGCGCCTAGCGAGTGGTTGGAGTTGGCGCAGGGCCCGGAGCAAATTGCTGAGGCGATTGTGGCGCGTTCGCTCCGAACGATCCCTGGCGAAACTGCAAATCGAGATCCGCCGTTGGGTTGCCGTTGGCGTCAAGCTGCGGTGCGGCGGAGTTGCCCGGCGCCGGCGGCTGCGGTGCGGCGGAGGCGCCCGGAGTCGGGGGCGGAGCGGCGCCCGGATTGGCGGCACCGCCAGCGGGCTGAGGCGGCAGCTGTGCCATCCGCTCGGCCATTCGCGCTTGGACCTGCTCGGCGGTCATTCGCTTCAGACGGAACATGCCGCCTTGCGCCGCGTTGACGACGATAGTCTCGGGGTCCTCGAGCTGCACGACCAGCTCCTGGAGCTCGCCCGTGCCGTCTTCGCGAGACTCGATGGTGTATTGATTGCCCTCTTGCTTGGCCACGGTCCATTTGGCGAATCCGGGCTGCTCGTCCACGACGTCGCCGGCTTTCATGATTGCCAACATGCCCATTTCGCCATCGTTGGCAAACTCCAATTCGAGCGTGATCGAGTCGATGCCCATCTCTTTGAGCTGGTCGGGCGTGGCGAGCAACTGCCCCATCCAGTTTCCGACCAGCACATGGTTGGCGGGAATGGGCGCCATGCCGGTGTTGGCCGCGCCGCCAGTGGCGGCCGCGCCGTTGGGATTCGTTGAGGTGCCCGCCGAGACCGAAGTGTCGGGTTCGCCGCCGCCACCGCAGCCAAGCGTCAAGGACGCGACAAACATCACGCAGAACAGACTGCGATACATCACCAAATCTCCTTCTTTGCTGATAGGCGAGCGATTCCCGGCCTCTTGATGCGTTGGAATCTTCAGCCAATGTCCAAGCT
>JAGQPF010000037.1 GCA_020426845.1 Planctomycetales bacterium | reverse complement strand
TCCAGTAGACATAGCCCTCATTCATGGGAAGAAGTCCGTGAGTCGAAAGACTCACAACAACCGAATCGAGTCGAACGGAAAAGCCCGCATGGTATGGCCTGCCTGCGGGCTTTTTTCGTTCTTGTTTCTCTCTTCCCTAATCGGTGGTCCAGCTGAGGCGATGGATATCGATGTTCGTCGCCCACCGAGTGGCGCCCGGGTCGCCATCGCTCCCTCTCGGCGACGGTCGGTGTAAAATGGCGGATTCAACACAGGAGATGCTCTATGTCGATGGCGGACCGTGACGGCAAGATTTGGCTCGATGGAAGACTCGTCGAATGGCGGGACGCGCAGGTTCACGTGCTTACCCACACCCTCCACTACGGAATGGGTGTCTTCGAAGGCGTGCGCTCCTATCGGACGGAGGGAGCAGATGCCGGCGGGGCCGCGATTTTTCGGCTGGTAGACCATACCCGGCGGCTGTTTAACTCCGCCAAGATCTTCCAGATGGAGATCCCGTTTAGCCCCGCAGAGATTTGCGACGCACAGCGAGAGACCGTGCGAGCCAACGGGCTCGAAGCGTGCTACATCCGCCCCATTGTTTGGCTCGGTTCCGAGAAAATGGGCGTCTCCCCTATCGGCAATACCGTGCACGTGGCCGTCACGGCGTGGGCCTGGGGCGCCTATCTAGGAGAAGAAGGGCTTGCACGAGGGATTCGCGTGAAAACTTCCTCGTTTACCCGCCATCACGTCAACGTATCGATGGTTCGCGCCAAAGCATGTGGCTACTACATCAATTCAATCCTGGCGAATCGCGAGGTGACCTCGAACGGCTACGACGAGGCGCTGCTGCTGGACACCGAGGGCTACGTTTCGGAGGGCGCCGGCGAGAATGTGTTTATCGTTCGCGGCGGCAAGCTCTTTACGCCGGATCTCGCGTCGTGCTTGGACGGAATCACGCGGGATACCGTGATGACGCTCGCCCGGGACATGGGCTATGAGGTGATTCAAAAGCGAATTACCCGCGACGAAATGTACCTGGCGGACGAGGCGTTCTTTACGGGTACGGCCGCCGAGGTGACGCCAATTCGAGAGCTTGACGATCGACAAATCGGTGACGGCTGCCGAGGCCCGGTCACCGAAAAACTTCAAGCCGCCTTTTTCGATGTCGTTGCCGGGCGCAATCTCGAATACAGCCACTGGCTGGCCAAAGTGTAGTCTTCGCGCGCCCGTGGCACAGGCTGCCAGCCTGTGATTGTTGTGGTCTTGGGCGAGGGTTGCAGGCTGGCAGCCTGCACCACGACAATTTCGCTTGAAAATCCAATGGGCGGCGGCGAGTTGCTATTGGGCCTGGAACACCAATATTCCGAAGCCTTCGACGTTGGATTCGACCGTGCCGCGTTGGGTCCAGGACTGAACTCCATGCCCGGGCAAAACCCGCGTCAGGTTCAAAGCCCAGGTTTCACCTCGCTGCGGGGCGCTGGCGGCCAGCGCTTTCCAAGGAATCGCCGCCTCCAAGGTCCATCGGTTGCCACGTTGTCGTGTCGCGATGTGCCAGTTCGGGTTCCAGGTGGCATCGTCGAGGCATCGTTCACTGCCCCAGCCACGCTGGTCGACCCAGAATTCGTAGGAGGTCACGTAGTCTCGGTCGCGGTCCAGTCGTATGCCGATGCGATCGAACTCCGTCATGTCGGCGTCGCGCTGACGCTCAGGCTCGGAGAGGGGGTTCGGCGTCGTCGCGTGACTGGCGGTGAGCAATCGCGGCCCAGACATGGCCGGGACAACCGGAGCTAGTCCGGCGGAGTTGATTGGTGAGTCGATCGTTGATGTCGGCTTTGCGGAGGGCGATGTGGGTGCCTCGCAACTGGCGGCAATGAACAAATAATCTAGATCCCAGCCGACCAGGGCGGCCGCCGGCCATTGACTGTCATCGTAGTGCCCGGTGCGCAGTTCCAGCGGCGTTGCCATCGCCCAGATTGCGTCGTCCAATTCTCCGTCGAGAAACGGTTTCGGGCCCCGCGGGCAATGCGTCGTGGGGATCGGCGGCTGACCTTGCATGCCGCCGGCGAGCCACAGTTCGGCCATGGCCCGTTGAGCCCAGGGATTTTGAGCGTGGCTGCCCGAGATGAGCGATTGATGGAATCCGTCGGTTCGAGTGCCGGAAAACCGCTCGGCGGCGGAGAATACGAATCGGAATTCGGGGTCGAGAAACAGGGAAGGATGGCTTTGGCGGACGCGCTCCGCCAACTCCATGGCCCGCTTGTGGCGCTGTGCAGGCGAATGATGTCCCGCGGCGCTAGTGGCGTTGGCGACAAAACTCGTGGCCGGCCCAACCCTGGGGCGCTGTTTGGCGCCTCCGAACAGATTTGGCACGTCGCTCTCGCGCGCCTGCCGCATCTCTTTTTCGGCGACGGACGTTTGCGAGCGATAGATGGTCATCGACTGACGACGCCAGGCATCCTCGGTGCTCGTGTAATAGCGAATCAGCATCAGCATTGCCGACTCGGCGACTTCGTGGTCCGGGTGTTCTTGGACTAACCGCTCCAGCACATCGGTGGCCAAGTCCAGTCGCCCTCGTCGACGAAAACTTTCGGCGATCTGATAGAGAAGCGCGCCTGCGCCACTGGCGGGAAGTTCGGTGGTGAGCTCGCTTAAACCCGCGGCCCAGCGGTCGGAGAGCCCGTTCTTGAGGGTCTGGTCCACGAAGGCTTCGGTATTTCGTGTTAGTTGGGCGCGTCGTGTGAGCAAGTCGAGCGGCACGGTGGCGTTCGCCGTTTCACGACGCGCTTCGCCGCCGGGCCGCAAAGATAGCCCTTGAAACAGGTCGCGCGAGGCCAGCTGCTGCGGAACCTTGCTGTCGATCAGCCGCAGCAATTGCACGCAATTTCGCTCGGGAGCGGTGGCCTGCATGGACCGGCCACGGCTGGCGACTTCGCCGACCGATGCCCCAAGCTGTGCGGCCAATTGAGACGGCAGCACCTGAACCTGATCGGCTGTTGTCTGCGGTTTGTCAGCCGATCGGTTGAGAAACACCTTTTTTGCGGACCACGGCTCCAATCCGGCGGTTGTGAGCTGCAGTGAGTGCGCTGTTGGGCTACCTGCGGCGCGAACCGCGGCGACGGCCACGCGAGCGGTCAGTTTCGATAGCGGGTCGCTGCCTTCGTCGATGACGACCACCTCGGGCCTCCATTGGCGAATTCGCTTGGCTAGCAGGGCCTCGAGCTGCTGCAACGGATCACCGTCGTTGACGTCTTTCCAGAGCTGCAGCAGCTGTGCTTCGGACAGCTCCACCCCTTTCTGACGCAGTGGGAAGGAGTTGCTGACGGTCGCTCCACTGCCGCCGCACGCCAGGATGCCGGCCCGCAAACGGGGCTCCAGCTCCGCACGGCTAGTGTCTTGTCGTTCCGCATTGCGGTGCCCAATGGTTTGAATCACGCTCAGGTAGCCTTGATCGCCGGCGTATCGGGAGAGGACTTCCCAGGGAATCGCATCGGGTTGGCTAATGAGGCCGAGCATCGCCGCGCGGCGTCCGCCCTCGTGCTGGTGGGACCAAGTTTGTCCGCCATCACTGGTGCCGAGAATCGTGCCGAAGTCGCCGACTGCCCAGCCTTGGCGTGGGTTCACAAAGTGGACGGCGCGCAACGGAAGTGCCTGCCCGGTCCGCAGCGCACGCCATGTCTGCCCTCGATCTTTGCTGTGAAAGACGATCGAGCCCGGGGACCCGACCACCCAAACCTCGCCGTCACGCATCGCGACGCCGTGAAAATCAAACTGCGCGGCTTGCAGTGCCGGAGGCGCCGCCAATCGCCAGGAGAGGCCGCCATCAGCGGTATGCATCAAGAGTCCGTCGTCTCCGGCCAGCCACCCTTCGGGGCCGTCAAGTTTCAGGCAGCGGAGTGAGCGGTTGCCGAGGTCTGCCGTCCGGGAGTCTTTGACTTTGCCGCCGCGAACGATTTGCAGCTCCCCTGCCCTGCCGGCCACGGCGCCCGCGAGGTCGTCAAGAAAGTCGCCGGTGAGCAGTGATTGGGTTCGCCCCGTCGGAACGGTTCGCCAAGTCCTTCCGGCGTCTTCGGTGCGAAACAGTCCCGAGGGGTAAAGCGGCGAGCTGGCGCCGATCGCCCAGCCTCGATGTTCGTCGAAGAACTTGACCTTGTGGAGATCCGGAAGACTCAATCCCGGCGTGGCCAGCCAGCGTTGACCGCCATCGCGCGTCCGCAGCACGACCCCGGTGGTCCGGTGCGTGTACGGATGGATCCACCCGCCGACGGCCCACCCGGTGTTCGCGTCGACAAAGTGAACGCTTTGCAGCGTGCAGCGGGCCGGCGTTTCTTGGCGATGCCAATGGAGTCCGCCGTCGAAGGTGGCCCAAATGGCGCCGCGATCGCCCACCGCATAGCCGTGTTGCGGCGTGGGAAAGTGCACATCGTGCAGGCTGGCGTCGGCCAGCATGTGGAGCTCGGGAGAATCGCCCTCGGGTTGGCCCGCATGCAGCCCGGGCGCATTCGCCCCGAGGATTAAGGCGGCGGAAAGCAGCCGGATTTGCCAGTTGAATGCCGTCGCCGGCAGCTTGCGAGTCGTCATTGCCCTGTCGTCCGAGGATGGATCTCGCGTTCTCGTTCGCCCGCAAATGACGCGAATTCTGCGGCAAAACGATAAGCAGGCGCCTGCGAGCAACATCACGCCCGGCCGCCGGGACGTGCCATTGCCACGTCGCCGGAACCAGCCAAGTGGCGGGGATGGTAGCTACGGCCCACTCTGCGGGGAAGGCCAAGTTGCAGCGGACCTCGGGATTTCGGGATGCTGTCGAGCTCTCGCCGGCCGTTGTTCGGCCGACGGACTCAGAATTCCTGCCGTTCGATGTACCAGCACCCGAGTGCGAGCATGACCGCGACAAAGATGGAGCAGCGAATGACGGGAGTCCACGGGTCGAGCGGCTGGAACCTGCCCTCAAGTCGCGTTTCGAACGGGTCGAGGTTGGCCGTTTCCTTGCCCGACAACAAGTAGTGGGCGGTCTCCCCGAGCTCCCCCGGCATAGGCAACCATGAGGCCAGCGGTTGGATGAGCCAGCGGTTGACCCGCTGCAAGTTGTCCAGTGGTGGCCGAATTTGTTCCGTAACTTGACCGGTGGCGATGCTCAAGCCTGTCAGGCTCCGGTTGTCGGAGCCGACCCAAAGGGAGTCGTTGGTGAGTGCGATGGCCGTTCCCGAGGGCGCCTTCACCGAGTGCAGGGTGTCAGTGGAATGGGGCGTCCCCGTTTCTTCATGGCTCAACGTGACGTTGCCGCCTTGGTCGAGCACGGCCAGCGAGCGATGGTCGGGTGAAACGGCGACGGCTCGAGGCGGGCGGCTGCGCGACTGGGCGCGATCGGTCACGCTGAGGGTTTTGCCATCGAGGAACAGCAGGTGGCCGTCGGCGATCAGGACGATGGCTTGGTTCCCGACCCAACGGATTGCTGCACCGGCGTTGGGGTCAACATCGACCTCCTCCACCAAATTGATGCGCGCCGCCTCGGTGTAATTGTCCTCGTCCGCCGCAAACCGCATCACGACGCCGCGCTGGTAAACGAGGATTTCGCCGCTTTCCCGGTGCCCGTCGCCGTCTAGGGGAGGCTGCCAGAACGCCGTTTCGCTCGCGCCCTTCGCAGTTTCACTCGCGCCCTTCGCCGTTTCACTTGCGCCCTTCGCGCTGTTGTCTCCAACGGCATTGGCCTCGGCTTCGCTAACATCGCCTTCCGACTCGCTCGCCATCGGGCCGCCAATCCGACGCCAGGCCATGGCTGCCAGCCCCGGCAACGGCAGTTGGATGCCGAACAGGCCGCGCTGTTTGGAATCGAGATCGCGGTTGTAGAGGTGCAGGCCGTCACCGGCGACGGCGACAATTCGTTGTTGATCGATGGAGAAAATGGCGCCCAGGTCCGGTGGCGCTGCGCCAAGCGATTCGCGCTGCCAGCCGTTGGAGGCGCGGCCGGATTCCAACGTCTCGCGTTGAGAGCGCGGCAGCAGTCGCGGCCGTCGGGATCGATTGCCGGACGTGGAAACGATGACTCCCGGTTCCGCAAAGTAGATGGGGCCATGATTGAGCCGCGAGCCTTCGTAGACGGGAGTCCATTGTTGGTCGGGCTCGCTCCACACGGCGACTTCGTCATTCTCCGCGACGCTCAACAGCAGCTCGTCTCCGACGACGATCCGCCGCAAGCTCGCGCGCCGCGCGCCGCCTTCGAGACCGCCCTTGGCGAGCCCGATCACGAAGCAGATTCCCCACAAGCCGATGGCGACGGCCACCGCCACAATCGGGTTCTTCCAGTAAGCTCCCGCCAGCGCGGAGACCGAGTAGTACACGATGAACAGAAACAGAAACAACGGGATGCACTTGAGCAGTCCGGCGTTCCAAATCTGAAACCGCCAGCCTGCGATCAGCCACAGCCCGATCAACAGATAGGAGACGTTGATCAGCACGAAGAAGCAGCCGCCGAAGAATCGCGACAGAAACACCAGCGAGCGGCTGATTGGCTTGCTAAGCAACAGGTGCAGCGACCCCGGCGCAAACATCTCGGGGATAATCGTGGATGTCACCAGCAACGCGATCAACACCGCGACGGCGCCGAGCAGCAAGTTGGTGATGAGCGGCAGGATCCATTCCTTGATGATCGTTTGCAGCTGAGACTCGGAGAGCGGCGTGCGCGGGAACGCAATGCCGGCATAGGTGAGTGTGACTGATTTGTCGGGCCGATTGCGGAAGTATTCGGGGAATGCGCCCTCGAGCAGCAAGCGATGACAGCGTTTGCGCTCCGTCTCGGTCCAGCGGTCGCGGCGTTCCAGCAGCTCCTCTGCCTCGGGCAGCAACCGTCGTCCTTCCCAGTGCTCCTCGGAGTACAGCGTTTCCGCGTCGATCACTTTATTCAGTGCGCGTCGCAGCTGCCCCGCGTCGCGAAACAAGTCGCTCTCATCCTTCGTCGCGAACTGCTCGATCAGCGTGCGGTCGCCTGCCTCCAATTGATTCCACACGGCGCGAGCCGGAGAGGCCAGCTCGAGTTGGCCGTCGCTGAGCTCGCGGGCAAGCTCCTTGATATGGAAGAAGTCGGAGTTGGCCAGAAAGTTGGTGGTCCACTCGACGCGATAGCCGAGCGGCGCCAGAGAGATCAGCACCAGCGAGATGCCGACGACCAGCACCCACAATACGCGCGACGCCAGCGCCTCGCGGAGCGAGTCAAAAATGATCGCCAGATATGGCCTCACATCGGACTCCTTGCATCGGGGCTGCGAATCAGAGATTGGCGCCGACCGGCTGGGCGACTGGCTCGATCAAGTTCAGGAACGCATCTTCCAAGCTCAGTCGTTGTCGTGACAGCAGCATGACACTGACATTGCGCTGGCGGAGCTGATCGAGGCAGCGGTCGATGGCGGCTTGGTCGGCGAGTCGGACGGTGAGCCTGACGGCGCCGTCGCCGAGCGGGGTTTGACTGACGAGTTCATGTCCCGCCAGAGCGGCCTGGATGTCCGGATCGGCGCCGGCCAACTCCCAAGTCACCAGATCGGCTTGGGAATTCAGTGCCCGAGAGAGTTCGGCGACAGTCCCCAAGTGCCGCACCTTGCCCTGCGACAGGATTGCGATGCGATCGCAAAACAGCTCCACTTCTTGCAACAGATGGCTGTTGATAAAGATCGTCTTGCCCTCGCTGCGCAGCGACTCGAGCACGGTTCGCACGGACCGCCTGCCGACCGGATCGAGTCCGT
>JAGQPF010000299.1 GCA_020426845.1 Planctomycetales bacterium | reverse complement strand
GTGTTTGACCCGATCGGCGGTTAGAGACCGAGCAACCCTTTCAACAATCATGCAATTGTTTGGGGTGGCGCTGCGCTTGCCCTGCTGCCGTGAGGAAGGCCTTCAGCCTTCGTGATGACGGCCGACGCAAACCCGGGGCGGCGCTGCGCTTGCCCCGGGCTACGGTGTGGAAGGCCGTTGGCCTTCATTGGTTTGGGACTACGTTGCCTCGGCCGTCAAACTTCAACGACCAAACTTCAACGAACAAACTTCAACGAACAAACTTCAACGAACAAACTTCAACGAACAAACTTCAACGAACAAACTTCTACGACCAAACTTCTACGACCAGCCTTCTATTTGCCGGCCGCGGCGGATTCGAGGTATGCGAGAATCTCGAAAATCTCGTCCTTGCTGAAGCGATCGAGCAGCGCCTTGGGCATCATCGAGGTGGAGGTCTTCAGCTTGCGGTCAATTTCCGTTGCGGGAATGACTCGCGGCTGCTTCGACTCGGGATTGTCGAGAATCGAAATCTCCTTATCCGTCTCGGCGAGGATAATCCCCGAAATCGTCTCGCCGTCCTCGGTGCGAATCAGGTGCACCGCATATTTGTCGTCGATGCGGTACGATGGCTCCAGCATCTCACGCAATACCGCGGCGCGGTCGCCCTTCCAGCGTTTGAAGACCTCGGTCAGTTCCGGACCGACGGCCCCGCCTTGACCGTGAATCTTGTGACACTGGGCACATGACGCCTCCTTAAAGAGTCGCTCGCCAATTTCTCGCGAGCGGCCACGAAGCCCGTCGGCCAGCTCGTCCCGCAGATCGTCCAACGTCCAGTTCTTCACGAACGGGCGATTGCTGCCCACTGGGTCCTTGGGGGCGACCGGATTGCGGTTCCAGGCATCCAAGTCCTCGACCACGACCATCACGCCGTACATGCGCATCCAGTGTCGCGGGAACGTGCAGACGAACGGGTACTCGCCCGGTGCGCTCGGAGCATCGAACGTCAGCCGCGCCTGCTCGAGCGACGGAACCAGATTCGTGGCGAACAACACCTTGTCGCTGTCGGGAACGTAGGCCTTGCCGTCGTGCCCCATCGGTCCCGTCTCCAACCCCAGCTGAGCAACCTCCTGAAGGGCGCCGGGCACGGTGACCACGAGGTTGTGCGGCATCAGATCCTCATTGCGGAGCACGATCTGCACGGGACGTCCGGCCTCCACGGCGAAGTAAGGAGTGTCGTAACGCATCTCCTCCTCGACGGTCTGGATGCGAACCACGCGCACGGTGATCTCGCGCAATCGATCGCGGAGCGGCTTCGCGACATCGGCGGGCGTCCGCGCCAGCAGCTGGTCGGCAAGCTGCATCTCGTCGACGAATTCGTCGGTGGTGCGTTCGGCGGCGGGAGTCGACTCGGCGTGCTTGACCAAGTGCTCCAACAGCCGCTGAGCCGCCTCGTTCTCACGCTGTGCGGCGGGAATGGAGAGCATCGTCTTCACGGCGGCGGCTCGCAGGCCGGCGTCCACGGCCGGCGCCTCGCTGAGCAGCGCGGACAGTCGCATAAACGTGTCACTTGCATCGTTCGGCGTCGAGCTCAAAGCGCCGGCGGCCGCTCGCCGCACAGCGACCGGCTGCGTGGCCGCCAGCAGCTCAACCAGTCGCGGCCGAGCCGCGGCTCGCAACCGAGCTTGCGGAATCAACGGGACGCCGCCGACCCAATCCAGTCGGGCCTGTTCGCCATCGCCCACCAGTTGCCATGACGTCTCGGCCTCGCCCGCGACCATCAGGGCCGCGTGGGCCGCCGAGCGCACCAACTGGGTGTCTCCGCCCGCCGCGGTGACGAGCAGTTCGCGGCTGGCGCGCAGCGCCTCGGAGGTGCTCGACAGCAGCATCTTGACGAGTTGCTGACCGGTTCGCAGCTGCTGGGCGTCGTCCTCCGTGTCCATCTCCGCCAGCGCGCCGAAGACGACGGTGGCCGGATTCGACTGGTTCAATTGGACCAACGCCGCCAACGACTCCTCTCGGTACTGAGGCGACATGCCGGCGCGTGTCAGAATCGCGGAATAGACAGGCGCGTATTTCGGGTCGTCCGTTTTCCGCTCCACCAGCAGCAGGCGCTCGTTGTCCAAACGCTTGAGCTGGTAGGCCACAATCCGCGGACTTTTGTCCAGAAACACACGCGGACGCTCAACGGGTTGATCGCCGTGCTGACCATGAGCGCCGTGGGAATGCTGATGCTCTTGCGCCACCAGCGCAACGGTCAATCCCAACAGGGCGAACACGGCGCAAGTGGCCGGCAACATCCCTCCAGCCAAGGCCTTGGCGTTCAAGCCGAGGCGCCGAACCAATACTCCCGTCATCAGCTCTTCTCCAACACTCGCATCGTCTCGTCGAGCGTGTACTGCAGGTAGTCGTCCATGTCGTGATTCAAGACGTCCAACGCCACCTCGACCGCCTCCTCGCCGCTGAGGAAGCTCAATGCGCGGACGGCTTCGAGCCGCACGCGCGGATGCGAGTCGTTCACCAGCGTCTTCAGCAGCTTCAGCGTGTCCTTCACATCGCCGACCCAGAACGAAAGCACTCGCGTCGCCGCCGCCCGCGCCCGGTGGTCCTTCGCGCCAAGCAGCTGCTGCAACAGCCCGGTGTCGATATCGTTATGAGTCTGATGGAGCCAAAGCGACTCAAGCAACAGATGCTCGTAATCGTCGGCGGACTTGTCGAGGCCCGCGGTCCACTGGTTCACGGCGGTCAGCACCTCTTTGCTGTCACGCTCCGCCAGCTCACGGCGAGCTCGATAGCGAGTGCGGTCTTCGGGCGCTCGCAACAGCTCGAGCAAGGCGGGAATCGGCTCGCCGGCGATCTTGGCCGGAGTCAACAGCGGACGCGTCTTATGCTTCACTCGCCAAATCCGGCCATGTGAGTGATCGCGGTGAGGCTCGCGAAGATTGTGCTGCAAGTGGCCGATCAGCGCGTTATGCCAGTCGACGATGTAAAGCGATCCGTCCGGCGCGATCTGAATATCGACGGGGCGGAAGTTCCCGTCTTCGCAAGAGATCAACGGCTCAATCTCCTTGCCCGCGAAACCCGATCCCTCTTCGCGGACCTCATGGTTCAACATCATGCGATCGCCGATGCAGTTGGTGACCAGGAAGTTGCCCTGCATCTCCGGCGGGAAGTGCCGGCTGGAGACCATCGCACAGCCGGCCAGCGGGCGAGTTCGCTTCTCATAAAAGGTCTTGTGCCGGTAGTCGGGATCGCCGCCCGTCTCTTTCGCCATGCGGCGATGCTGCGAGCCGCCCGGGTGCTTGAGCGGATAGTCCATCTTGCCGGAGATCGGCGCGGCCCAATAACTGAAGCCGGGCGACGCGTCTCCAATAAAGTTCTGGCCCCAGCGGTCAAACACATGGCCCCACGGATTGGAGAACGCAAAGTTCACGTGGACGCCGAACTTGGCGGTGCGAGGATCGTACCGCCAGATCCCCGTCTCGTGGAGCCGCGTCAAACCGTACGGGCTTTCGACCTGCGAGAATTTGAACGTGCCTTCCTGAAAGTAGAGTCCGCCGCCCGGGCCCCACTCGAAAGCGCAAATGCCGTGGTGAGAGTCGGCCGAGCAGAATCCGACCAATTGTCGCACGCGAGTGTCCGCGTGGTCGTCGCCGTCCAGGTCCTTCACGAACAGGATGTCGGGTTGCTGCGCGATATAGGCCCCGCCCCGGCCGATCTCAAAGCCGGTCGGCTGGTGCAGGCCATCCGCAAACACCTTGCATTCGTCGGCGCGGCCGTCTCCATCGGCGTCCTCGAAGATCAGGATCTTGTCGTCGAGCTTGGTTTTCGGCTGCCAATGAGGGTAGGACGGCATCGTCGCGACCCACAGCCGGCCCTTGTTGTCGAAGTTCAGCGCGACCGGGTTGGCCAGCTCGGGGAATTGCTCCTCGGAGGCCACCAACTGCACTTCGAAGCCCGGCGCGAGCTTGAACCGCTTGACCTGCTCGGCCGCGGAAAGATAGTCGAGCGATCCGAGCTTGCCATGTTTGGCATTGGGATCGTCGGCGCCGCCAACATTCGTCTTCGGCGTGATGAACGGCAGCGTGTTGGAGTCATCGATGGGTCCCGTGACCTGCTCGCCGCGAGCGACCGCCCAGATGCGCTGGTCGCGGTTGGCGCACATCTCGTCAAGGATCTGCCGTTCGCGCTCCATCACGTCGCGATTGTTGTAAGTGCCGTCGGTTCCGGCCAGGCCACGAGCGCCGTAGATCGAGTAACCGTTGACGGCTCGATAACGATGCCACCAATGAAAGCTCTTGTCATCCACGATCTTTTTGAGCGCCGCGTCAACCGATTGAGGGCCATCGGGGCCGAACAACTGTCGGTCCAGAATCGGCGCCAGCTCCGCGTAGCCGTCGGCATTGAGATGGGCGCCGTCCAGCGTCAATCGTTGATCCGACTTTTCGAACAACGCCAACGTCGGCGAGAACAAGTCCACATAGGCTACGCCCGTGGCCGCCGCCACCTCCTTCAACGCCGCGGCGTACTCGCGCAGCCGCTCGTTGTGCTGCTTGCCGTCCGGCAAGTTCGAGTCGCCCGTGTTCTCGAAGGCGATGGGAGAGATCAGCGCCACGCGCGGAGCGCCGCGTCCATAGTCCGTCGACTTGGTGTGCTCGATCAGCCGCTTCATCTCCTCGATGAATTTTTCGACGCCCTCCTTGCCGGCGAAGGACTCGTTGAAGCCAAAGAAGTAGAGCACCACGCTCGCCTGGCTATGCTTCAAATGATCGTCCGGCTCGCCGAAATTTTGCGAGCGAATTCGCTCAAACGGCTCGTCGCCCGGAAAGCAGAGATTGCGAACGGACAACTCGAGCTTCGGAAACCGTTGATGCAACAACGTCTCCCACTCGTTGTGATGCTGCATCCGCTCGCCCAGCTCGTTGCCAACCAGGCAGATGTGGTCGCCTTTCTGCAAGGTCAATCGCGCGGGCTCGGCCGCCGTCGAGACGGCGGTCAGCAGGGCCAACGCGAGCATGGTGGAATGCCGGAGCAGGGCGGGGGAGGGGATTTTCATGGTTGGCGATTGGGGTGTCTGGATGGAGTCGCAGGAGCGGTTGGCCGCCGCGTGTGAGGGCGAATCATCCATTGTCTTTTCTGCCCCTCGGCCATGCAACCCGCGGACGAGAGAAGGAAACCCGAAGCGTCAGCGAGGGATAGCAGCTTTTTGGCCCCATGAATTTCGGCTGAGCGGCCGACAGAAGCGTCGGCGTTCCAATCGCCGAGGGATGCTACGACTCTATCCCTCGCTCACGCTTCGGGTTTCCTTGGCCGAGGGATGTGGCGACTCTATCCCACTCGCAAGTTAAGCGCAAAAGCCCCGGAGGGGCGACAGAAGGTAGCCACGGGCGCGAGCCCGTGGAACTGTCGCGAGCCCCTAAAGTCGTGGCAAAATAGCTTCCCACTCGCAAGGTAAGCGCAAAAGCCCCGAAGGGGCGACAGAAGGTAGCCACGGGCGTAAGCCCGTGGAACCGAGGCGAGACCTTGGCCGAGGGATGTGGCGACTCTATCCCTCGCTCACGCTTCGGGTTTCCTTGGATGAGGGATCGCCGAGGCGAATCAGCACCTCGTCGGCCTGATCGTGATTAAGCGAAATGGTGGTCTGGTCGCTCAAAATCAGTTGCCAAATCTCGCCATTGTCGCTGCGAGGGCCGACGTGGACGATCATGCCGACATGCAAGCCGTCGATGCCCGAGTTGCCGATGCTGACGATCTCGCCGTGGTGCCCTTCTCGCAGTTTCGATACGCGGGCCTCGACGCCGGGGCCCAGCGACACGTCGGGCGGAATGTCGGCGCCGTGTGGGTCCTGGAGCGGATGACCCAACTTGTCATCCAGATACTCCATCGTCAGCGGGTCGTGAACGTGCTCCAGCTCATGAGCATGATCATGCAGTTGCTCGGCGGGAGTGCCCACATGGTTCAAGTAGGTCTCCCAAAGCCGATGGGCGCGGACCAGTCGCTCGGCCTCCTGCCGACCAGCCGCCGTGAGCCGCAGTTGGTCGCCTTCTCGCTCCAGCAGCTCCCTCCTCACCAGCCGCTTCACGGCGCGCTGCACCAAATGCGGACGACCCGCCACGTGCCGTAGCACCGTCTTGACGGTGGCCTGCTCGGGGTCGCTGCGCAGCACGCTGCCCAGCACGTCCTCCACCATCGGCTGCGGCACGGAATTCCAACGGCGTCGCCAGTCGGCTAGCACCCCGTATCGCGGCGCGAGCAGAAACACCGTCATGAACTGCGCCGCGCCGGCCACGACGACAGCCGAACCCGGCGCGACATTCATCCATTCCGACCACCCATACCCCAGCAGAAAACTCGTCCAGCCAAGCAACGCCGACACGATCAACATCGTCCGCAGCCGATCGCACAGCAGATACGCCGTGCCGGCCGGGATGATCAACATGCCCACGACCAGGATCACGCCGACGATGTTCACACCCGCGACCACCACCAGCGAGGTGCAGCCAGTCAACAAATACTCCAGCGCCAGCACGGGCATGCCCAGCGACGCCGCCATCACGGGGTCAAAGCTGATCAGCTGCAATGGGCGAAACAACAGCACCACCAGCGACAGCACCAACACCGCGACAAACGCCATCATCCAGAGGTCGCTGTTCTGCACGGCAAGCACCTGCCCCGTGAGAAAGTGACCGAGATCGATCGGCACGCGATGGCTGTTGAGCGACAAGATCACGCCGCCTAGCGCAAACACGGCGGTGTACATAATGCCGATGACCGTGTCCTCCTTCACTCGCGAGAACCGCGACACAAAGCCCACCAGCACCACCGTGACCAAGCCTGCGATCATCGACCCCAGCAGCATCGCCGGCGCCGTGGCCTCCGTCTGCAGCCAGGCCGTCGTCAGCAAGTAACCGCAGACGACGCCGGCCAACATCGAGTGCGCCAGCGCATCGGCGAGAAACGCCGCGCGACGCAGCACAATGAAACAGCCCATCACGCCACAGACCGTGGACACCAACGTTCCGGCCAGCAGCGCTTTCAAGACGTGAGGGCTCTGGTGCTGCAGATCGACGAGCCACTGCGGATAGTTCATGACTCCCCTCCCGCCTCGTCTTCCTCCTCGGTGGTGGGCAAGGTCGAGAAGATTCGCAATGCGCCCTCGTAGACCTGAGCGAGCAGTTCGGGGTGCAGCACCGCCTCGGGCGTGCCGTGGGCAAACAACCGTTGTTTCAACAGCAACAGTGAGTCGAAGTACTCGGCCGCCGTGGCCAAATCGTGATGCACGACCACCAGCGTGTGTCCTGCCTGCTTCGTCTCGTCCAGCACGTCGAGGATCGCGCGCTCGGTCGCGGCGTCGACGCCGGCAAACGGCTCGTCAAGCAGCAGGATGTCGGCGCCTTGGGCCATCGCCCGCGCCAGGAAGACTCGCTGCTGCTGGCCTCCCGAAAGCTGGCCGATTTGCCGATGTCGAAAATCCTGCATTCGCACCATTTCCAGCGCGGCGTCGGCGATGCGACGATCCTCGCGAGTCAGATCGCGCCACCAGGGCACGTGGCCATATCGGCCCATCATCGCCACTTCGCGCACCGTGATCGGGAAGTCCCAGTCCACCGAGCCGCGTTGGGGGACGTAGGCCACTCGACCTCGCGACTTGTCGACCGGCTCGCCAAACAGGTTGACCGAGCCGAAGTCCGGCTTGACGAAGCCCAGCAACGACTTGACCAGCGTGGACTTGCCCGAGCCGTTGGGGCCGATGACTCCCACCAGCTGACCGGGAGGAATCTCGAAACTGACATCCAGCAGCGCGGGCACGGGGCCGTAGCTGACCGTCAGGTGTTGCACTTCGATGGCAGGTGTCAAAGTCATGGCAGTTGCAGCGCCGCCTCCGCTCGCCAGACATCCGCCTCACGCCGCATCGGCAACGCTTGCTGGATCAGCTGCTCGCCGCAGCGAAGCTCGATCTCCATTTGTGGCGGCGCCGATGGCTCGAAGTCGGCGCCACCCGCCGGCGTCGCTTCAAACACCAGATTCACTTCCCCGTGAGGCAGGGCCAGCGAGGCCTCCAACGGCTCGCCCGCCGCCAACGGGGCCTCGTGCCGCAACAGCGGCTCGGCGGCGCCGATGCGGCGAATCTCCACCGACGCCGAGTCGAAATTGAACACATCCGCTTCGGCGGCGAAATTGAGCACGCCTCGAAACGCGCAAGTTCGTGACGCGGCCTCGTCAGCGTTGTCCGTCTCCAGCCGCACCGCCGTCGCGCGTTGAAAATCCATATAGGCTTGCACCAACCCAAGGATGGCGACGGACATGGCCAGGGCGAGAAGCGGTCGCATGGGAGGAAGTCTCACGCCAGGGCGCAAAGACGCAAAGAGGGGAATGGCGGGGAAAGGGAGGGAAAGGATGAATGTGCCACGCCACGGGCGACACGTGTAACAATCTTGGAACTCCGGTCTGGCACTTCTGCATTATGGCGCCGGCGCCGGAGTCTTGCCGAGCCCGCTCCCGGCCGGCTCGGCACTTTGACTCGTGCGTCTTCGTCAGGAGTCACCCAACGCCGAGACGATCGTCAGCACATTCTCGCGCATCATTCCCAGGTAGGTCTCGCCCGCGGTGCCGGGCCCGCCCATGGAGTCGCTATACAGCTTGCCGCCGACTTTGACGCCCGCGTCGTTGGCGATCTC
This sequence comes from Planctomycetales bacterium, assembly GCA_020426845.1. GTDB lineage: Bacteria > Planctomycetota > Planctomycetia > Pirellulales > Pirellulaceae > JAGQPF01. The sequence continues at coordinate 29,522 of JAGQPF010000299.1, read as the reverse complement.
TCGAATCAGCTCGGGGTTGACGCTCGTCTCGACAAAAATCGCGGGCACGCGGAAGCTGCGAATCGAGTCGACCACTTCACGGCGCCGCCCCGGAGTCGCGCCCGCCCCCAACTCCTGGCCCGTCGACCAGCCCGCCGGCGCCGCCGATTGAAAGCCGTAATCGCGACAAAAGTAGTTGAACGCATCGTGGCTCGTCACCAGCACGCGACGCTGCTGCGGCACCTGCTCCACCTGACGCTTGATCCACTGGTCCAGCGTCCGCAACTGAGTCAGATACAACGACGCGCGGGCCTCGAACTCGCGACGATGCTGCGGCTGTAACTCGCTCACCGCTCGCGTGATGTTGCGCACGTACATCGCGGCGTTGGCCGGACTGAACCACGCGTGAGGATCGCGGACCTGCTCCCCCTCCTCGTCCAATTCCAACGGCTTGGCGCCCTCGACGCAAGTCACCAGCCGCTTGTTCGCGTTCGCAGCCAGCGTCTCCATCCACTCCTTGCCTTCCAGATGCCAGCCGTTCTGCACGCACAACAACGATTGTCCCGCCACGGACGCATCGCGCGGCTTGAGCTGATACAGGTGCGGATCCTCGCCCGGCGCCAACACGCAGCGGACCTGGAGCCGATCACCCACCACCTGTCGCGCAAAGTCTGCCGTCTGGGTGGTGGAGCAGAGCAGGAAATCGCCACGAGGCGACTCCTGCGCCATCGCCCGGCGGGCGGGAGCTGCGGCGGTAGCCGCCGCTGTGGCCGCCAGCAAGAATGTCCGACGCGAAACCCTCCGCAACATCGAACGGCACCCCCGATTTTAGCAAGTTAAAAAATCTGTTTTAGACAACTAAACAATCTACTTCATGCAGGTTTTCGGGTCAAGCAGCGCGACTTCTGAAGCCAAACTTGGAGCAGCGTGGTACACTTCAGCCGCAGTTGCCAATTGTTTGACGGGGATTTCGCCCATCACTACGATGTGCGAGAGGCGTTTCTGCATTCTAAATCGGTGCTCCCATGAGTGTTACGTACTTCAAGCGTTACCGGATGGAGATCGATCTGGCGCCGCAGGACGGATTCCCCAGCTCTTGCCCCAAGCCGCTGCCGGAACGCTACCAGCTCACCCCCTGGCACCCGGATCTGGTCGACATTCACGCCGAAGTGAAGTTCCAGAGCTTCCGTTTCGAACTGGATGCGAATGTTTTTCCCTGCCTGGGCGATCGCGACGGCTGCCGTCGGCTGATGCGAGAAATCTCTCGTCGCGAGAGTTTCCTGCCCGGCGCCACCTGGCTGTTGGAGTACGGGGGAGCCGCAGGAGTCGAAACGTGTGGCACGGTCCAGGGCGTCATTGACCGCCACGGGATGGGGGCAATCCAGAATCTCGGCATCATCCCTCGCCACCGCTCGCAGGGATTGGGCACACAGTTGCTGGGCGCGGCACTGAACGGCTTCCGCAATGCCGGCCTGAGTCGCGCCTACTTGGAAGTCACGGCTCAGAACGTCGGTGCCGTTCGACTTTACGAAAGGCTCGGCTTCTCGCGCGTCAAGACCGTGTACAAGGCCGTTGACGTCAGCTACGCGTAGCGGCCCTCTTTGAAAGTCACGTCGCGGTTGGGCCGTTCGTACTTGGTCGACTCGGTCGACTCGGTTCTATTGGCACAGCGGTCCCAAGCTGCCAGGCCTGACTGGCCGGGGCCTTCTGACGTCGTTCTTGGCCCCGCCTACTTGCCAAACCTCCTCGCTTGGGGAAGATTCATTCAGTTCCGGTTCGTCCATTTCGCCCCCGCCGCGGGAGTTGCCTTGACCGTCCCTCAACAGTTATTTGCGGAAACGCTCGACAACGGCATGGTATTGGTCGGAGAGCGTATGGATTGGGTCGAGTCAGCGGCGATGTCGGCGTTGTTGCCGTCCGGAGGGCGCACGGATCCGCTCGACCGGCCGGGCCTGAGCAACCTGTTGTGCGACATGGTGCAGCGCGGCGCCGGCTCTCGCGACACGCGACAGTTGCTGAACGATCTGGAGAACTTGGGCGTGAGCTATGGCGGCCAAGTGAGCAACGCCCACATGAGCTTCGGGGCCGCCATGCTCGCGGACCGGCTGTTCGAGGCGCTGCCGATCTTCGCCGACATCATCTGCCGTCCGCATCTCCCCGAGTCCCAGTTGGACGACAGTCGCAGCGTCTGTTACCAGGAGATTCGCGCGATTGACGACGAGCCGGCGCGGCAATTGATGATGGCGTTGCGGCGCCAGCATTACCCCGCGCCGCTGGGAAACGATCCCCACGGCACCCTGGAGTCGGTGGGATCGATCACCTACGACGACGTGCGCGAGCACTGGCGGCGACAGTTTGTTCCCCGGGGGACCATTCTGTCGATCGCGGGCCGCTTTGATTGGCCGCAGTTGGTCGATCAAGTGCGAGCCCAGTTCGGGGATTGGCAAGGCAGTCCGCCAGCGTCAATCGAGACCACGGCGGCGCCGGGCGGGTATCTGCACATTCCACACGAGTCCAATCAGACTCACATCGGCATCGCCTATGCGTCGCTGCCCGCGGACCACCCCGACTTCTACCGCGCTTGGGCGGGCGTCAGCATTTTGGGCGACGGCGAGAGCTCCCGGCTGTTCACGCAGCTGCGGGAAAAGCACGGGCTCGTCTACACCTACAGCGCCAACTATCACACGGTCAAATCGCACTCGAGCATTCAGTGCTACGCGGGCACGATGAAGGACGCTCAAAAGACGCTGGATGTCATGCTGCACGAAATACAACTGTTGTCCTCCGACGGTGTGACGCCCGAAGAGGTCGACCGGCTGAAGACGCGCTGCAAGACGCTGTTCATCATGAACCAGGAGTCGAGCCGGGCGCGCGCCGGCGCGCTCGCCTCGCAGTGGCACCTGCTCGGCCGTCTCCGTCCGCTAGCGGAGACGGAGGCCGAGATCGACGCCTTGTCCTGCGAGACGATTGGAGAGTACCTGCGGGCCAACCCGCCGGCGTCGTACACCTTCTGCACCTTGGGCCCCAAACCGTTGGAGACGTCCGTTGAAGTATCTTGAGCATCGGCTGGACAACGGACTCACAGTGGTCGCCGAGGTGAACCCGTCCGCCTACACGATGGGCGTCGGCTACTTCGTCCGCACCGGCAGCCGGGACGAGTCGCCCGAGGTGTCAGGTGTCAGTCACTTCCTGGAGCACATGTGCTTCAAGGGCAGCGAGCGGCGGTCGGCGGCCGACGTCAACCGCGAGCTGGACGAGCTGGGGTCGCAAGGCAATGCGGAGACCTCCGAGGAGCACACCGCCTATCACATGGCGGTGCTTCCCGAATTCCAACGCCGCGCCGTGGACCTGCTGTCGGACATCATGCGCCCCAGCCTCCGAGCCGACGACTTTCACACCGAAAAGAAAGTGATCCTCGAGGAAATCGCCAAGTCCGAGGACGAGCCGCCGTTTGGCGCCTTCGAAAAATCCCTCGCTCACTTCTACGGCGACCATCCGCTCGGCCGTCCCGTGCTCGGCACCGTCGACTCGATCACGGCGATGGATCCCGAGCAGATGCGTGGCTATTTCGAGCGGCAATACAGCCCCGGCAACATGGCGTTGGTGGCAGCGGGCAAAGTGGACTTCGACGATCTTGTTCGGCAGGCCGAGGAGATCTGCGGCGACTGGGCGCCGTTCGAAGTGGCTCGCGACACCGCAACGCCGCCGGTCCACCACGGCATCCACTGCCACGCCAAGGCCGAGACCAGCCAGCAATACGTGCTGTGGCTCATCCCCGCCCCCGGCGCCGAGGACGATGCGCGGTACGTCAACAAGATCGCGGACATGATCATCGGCGGCGACAGCGGCAGCCGCATGTTCTGGGAACTGGTCGACACCGGCCGCGCCGAATACGCGGCCCTGTTCGCCCACGAGTTCCTGGGGAGCGGCATCACCTTCGGCTACTTGTGCTGCGCCCCCGAGGATGCTCAAGAGAACCTCGACGCGATGGCCAAGATCATGGCCGAGGCGACCGACGACGGAGTGGACGCCGAGGAGCTCTCGCGCGTCCAAAACAAAGCCAGCGCCGGATTGGTGCTCGCCAGCGAGCGTCCTCACCGCAGAATGTTCGACGTCGGCTATCAGTGGATCCACGGCCTGCAATTTCGCACCGTGCGGGAGGAAGTCGATCAATATTTGGGAATCGACATCGAACAAGTCAACCGCCACCTCGCCCAGTATCCGCTGCGAGGCGGCATGGTCGTCTCCATGGGCCCCAACGTCGATCTTCGTCCGCCCGGGGCGACGCGCTGACGTCCCACCATGCTACAACTGCGCCGGAGCAACACGTATGTCGGATTATCACCACCCCGGTGGCCGCGAGCAGGGCAACGCGGTTGTCCTGACAATCGTAGGGCTGTTTGTCCTGATGCTGTTTGCCGGAGGCGGCTACTTCTTTTTCGCACGGCGCCAGGCCCATATGCATGCTGTGGAACGAATGAAGATGGAAGTCGAAGCAACGCGAGCAGCAGCAGAGGCCGCAGAGATGGAGGCCGAGCGGCGAGAGCAAGAGGCAATCGACGCGTTCGAAGCCGCTCAGGCCGAAAACGCCAACTCGAAGAACAGCTCGAACGAGGCCAACGAGACGGCGGGCTCGCCCGGTGGCAACTGACGGCGCCGTTCCCTGGGCTCGCGCCCAGGGCAACCTTCTGTCGCCCCTGCCGGGGCTGTTGCGCGTGGATGTTTGCTGGGCTTGCGCGCGAATTTCGCGAGGTTCCCTGGGCTTGCGCCCAGGGCTAACGTCTGTCGCCCCTGCCGGGGCTTTTGCGCGCGGATTTCGCGAGGTTACCTGGGCATGCGCGCGTCAATTTCACGATGCTCCCTGGGCTTGCGCCGGCTTTGCGCCCAGGGCTAACGTCTGTCGCCCCTGTCGGGCTGTCGGGGCTCTTGCGCGCGTGAATTTCGCGAGGTTCCCTGGGCTTGCGCTCAGGGCTAACTTCTGCCACTGCCGGGGCTGTTGCGCGTGGATTTCGCTAAGTTCCCCAGGCTTGCGCCCAGGCTGCGTCCAAAGTGCGCATGCGCTCAGGGCTAACGTCTGTTGCCGCTTGCCATCCCTCGCTAACGTTCTAACGCTTCGGGTTCCCTTGATAGAGCAGCAATGCGGGCTCGAGACTTACGGGCACGGCGATTTTGCCGTCCTGTGGGGTTAGCTCGGTGCGGTGGCCATCAATGCGGATCCGCTCGACCGGGCCGGCCGCGTCGACGGCGATGCTGGCCGTTGCCTCGCGGTCGTCATTCCAGATGATCTGCAGCGTGGCGCCTTGCCCATTGCGGAACAAAAAAGTCTGCGTGCCGTCGTCCAACAGCTGCTCGCGAACAAACTTCTTTTCGAGCAGCGAGTTGATCATATGGTAGTAAGCAATGGCGTCGATCCGCGGGTTGAAGTTGTTGAACTTGCAATCAAAGACGCAATGCGCGTCGCCAAACTGCCCGCGCGCCTTGCCGTTGGGATCGGGATACTGAATGGTGAACCAGCTGACCGTGTCTCCGCCCTCGGCAAAGAACACCGTGCACTTCTTAATCAGCTCGATGGCAACCGCCAAGCGAGCCTGCCCCGCGCTGTTCAACCCTAACTCGGTCGAGTGAATCGGCTTGACGGCGTCGTACTTCTTCATCAACTCGCGGTATTGGCGCATCGCGTTGCGCACGCTGCTGTAGTGCTCGTACACGTGAAAGTCGTACGAGTCGAGATAACGCTGGTAGCCCGCCTTGAAGTACTCCTCATTGGGCTCGACGGACGTGCCGATCACTTCGATCTTTGGATCAAACTTCTTGACGGCTTCATAGATCGCTCGATAGGCCTTCACGTTGTCGAGCACCTTGGGTCCGGTTCCGTGCGGCTCGTTGCCGAGCGCGATTTTGGCCAAGCCGCGGCCGGCGTAGGCCTCGAGAAAATTCGCCACTCCTTCGCGTAGCGACTCCTCGGACACCTTGGCAAAGCCGGACCGCTCCACTTCGGCAGCCGGCGTGCCGGTGATCCATTGGGCGTCAAGCTGCTCACACAGTTCGATGCCGGGCAGGTGTGGCTTGTAGGGCGGAGAGTTGGACCAGCCGCCCCACACGCCCAAGGTGCGCAGGCCCAGCCGATCGGAGAGCAGAAAATATTCGCGAATTCGGCTGTCCCAGTTGCGAATCGTGAACGGGATCTGCTCGGGACGATAGCGTTTCGCGGCAGCCACCGGCAGCACAGCAAAGCCGGAGAATTCCGTCGCGGGCGAGCTGACGCCCTGAGGAACCTCAACATGCAGCTCGTAGAATTGCCCAACCTGCAGCGATTCGCGAGGCAGCTGAACTTCGCAACGGTAGGCCCCGGCGCCGGAAGACAACAGTTTGGCTTCGCCCGCAGGCACGATCACTCGAGCTCGGTAGTCGCGCACTTCGAATCGCAGCACCTGCTCTGCCACCGGCAATGGACTCGCGGTGTTCACCGCCAGCTGGAATGCCACATCCGTGTCCGGAAGGAACAGATTGCCCGTCGCCGCCGAAGCGATGCGAATGTCACTCACGATTTGCGCCAGTGGCTGCACATCGAGCCGAGTGACAGAAACTTGTCCTAGCCAAAAATCTCCGTACGTCTTTCGCAGCTCGGCGCGCAGCCTCGCGGTGACGGCGGCCGGCGGGATCTGAACGACTTGGTCCAAATCACTTGTGTCCGCTTTGCCATGCACAATGCCCAGCGGAAGCAATTCGAGCCGTCCTCCAGCGCGGTCGAAGAGCTCCAGGGAGATGGCCGCGTGATACGAATTGTCGGGAGAATGCAAATCGGCTCGTGTTTGGCAGCGGACGCGCCACGCGCCGCGGCGAACGGGAAACGCAGGGCCGGCGGCGAACGTGTCCTGCTGCAGCTGCTCCAATGTGCGACGCAAACGCAGCCACGGTCCGTGGTCGTCCTTGACCAGTCCGACGTCCCCCTGCATGGTCCAAGTGTCGGTGGACGTCAAATCCGCTCGCCAAGCCGAGCCAGTCGACTCGACGCCGTCGACGATCACGTCCGCCTGGATGTCAGCCAGCTCGAGCTGCATCTTGGAGTCGCCGGACGAGCCGGTGTTGAGCATCAGTTCCATGAGCGACAACGCGCCGTGCCACTGGCCGTCGTCCGCACCGCCCCAGTGCTCGCCGCCTGCGATCTTGAGCGGGTCGAGCTCGAGCGAATGCCACTTGCCGTCGGCGGGCAGCTCGATCCCATGACGCTGGTGACATTGTCCCGTCTCATCCACCATGCGCAGCGAGAACTGGCGAACTCCGCTGGACCGAACCCGCAAGCGGACCAGCTGGGTGGACTTGACTCCGTTGAGTTGAATCCGCTGTCGAGCGCCGACGTACCGTCCACCCTCGGTGAAGTCGGCGCGCAGCGTCAGTCCACGGCGCGCCTCCCAGCCGTCGTTCGGGGCCAGGCCGCCGCGTGCGCCTCGAAATTCGTCGCCATTGTTGTACTCCCACGCGCCGAGGCCGTCGCCGAGCTCGTCGAGGCGGACGGTCATCGGCACCGCCGTCTTGGGTGGCGTCGGCGTGGCCACGACATTCCGAATCGCAATCTGGCCGTCGCGCAGCGCACTGCGCCCAGCCAGGATCACAAACAGTTTGGCGGGCTGGTGCCACCGACCGTCATTGGCGCCGCTCCACTTCTCATAGCGAGTCACGATGTCCATCGGCGCGCCTGCCTCCAACGAGGCAAAGTACCGCGCAACGGGAAACGTGTAACGCTGCCAGCCACCTTTGTCGTTCAAGCGGATGTCCAGCTGGTGACATTGCCCTGTTCCGTCGATCAATCGCGTGGTGACATTGCCGACACCCGCCGGAACCTTGATATCGAAGGCGATCGAGGCCAGATCCACCATCGGCAGCGCCGTCGCCGCTTGCACGTAATTGCCGCCGCCCGAGAAGTCGCCGTGAAGCAACAGTGTCGGCGCGTCATCCACCGTCGCCAGTTCGAGCTTCCCTTCGGCGCCGGGAAATTCACGACCATTGTCGAACGTCCAGCCGCCCAGCTCGCGCTGAGGATGAATCAGCTGGAGCGTCTGGGTTTGCCCGGTTTGCCCCCAGGCCGAACCAGCGGCGACGATCCCGATCAAAAACAGCGCAACACGGCGCCAGTCGCAGAAATCCGTCATGAGTATTTTTTCAAGTTGTTGGTTTGAAGGCCGTTCCCAGCATTCTGCTGCGGCAGCAGCTGCACCGCCGAGAGTCTTCCCTTCTTTGCGTCTTGGCGACTTTGCGTGAGGATGTTTCCCTGCGGACGCCAGCCGCGCGCCTGCCAAGCGGGTCACGCAAAGGCGCCCAGGCCGTTCCGATTGATAGTTGGACTAGAGGCAGTGCCGATTGCCAGTTGGGTGTTTTTCAACAAGATTTGAGCTTAGGATACTCCACACGACTTCAACGTAAGGGAGTACCGATGAAAATCCTGATTGTGGGGGGCGTGGCCGGCGGCGCCTCCGCCGCGGCCCGCGCCCGGCGTCTCGCCGAAAATGCCGAAATTGTCGTCTTTGAACGCGGACCCAACGTCTCCTTCGCCAACTGTGGCCTGCCTTATTTCATTGGCGGCAAGATCACGGACCGTGACAAGCTGCTGGTGGTGACGCCGGAGCTGCTCAAGTCCCGCCTGAATCTGGACGTGCGCGTGCGGTCGTCCGTCGAATCGATCGACCGCGACGAGAAGCGTATTCTGGTCCGCGAGTTGGATACGGGACGCGAGTACTGGGAAAGCTATGACAAGCTGATCTTGGCGCCCGGCGCGTCGCCCTTGCGGCCACCGATTCCCGGGATCGACTTGCCTCGAGTCCACACGCTGCGGAACCTCCAGGATATGGATCGCATCAAGGAGGTGATCGACCGCGGCATCAGCAGCGCAGTCGTCATTGGCGCGGGATTCATCGGATTGGAGCTCGTGGAGAACCTGGCGGCTCGCGGCGTGCCAACCACGCTGATCGAGCTGCAAGAGCAAGTGCTGCCTCCGCTGGACCAAGAAATGGCGACGCCGCTTGCGCAGGCGCTGTTGGACCACGGCGTGCAGCTGATGCTGGGGGATGCGGCGGAGGCGTTTCGAGAAGACGCGGAAGGCCAGCTGGTCGTCCAGTTGAGATCCGGCCGCGAGGTGCCTGCGGATCTGGTCGCATTGGGAATCGGCGTGCAGCCCGAGAGTCGGCTGGCGGCCGAGTCGGGCCTGGAGCTTGGTCCGCGTGGCGCCGTGCTCGTCAACCAACATCTGCAAACCAGCGATCCCGATGTGTATGCGGTCGGCGATGTGATTCAAGTCCGCGACTCGGTGCTTGGCGCCGATGCGCATATCCCGTTGGCCGGTCCGGCCAATCGGCAAGGGCGGCTGGCGGCCGATCATATCTTCGGTCGCGAGACGTGTTACCGCGGCACCCAGGGCACTGCCGTGTTGGGCCTGTTCGGTGTCACTGCGGCGATGACCGGCGCCTCCGAAAAGACGCTCCGCCGAGCGGGCCGGCCGTATCGCATGATCTATATCCATCCCAGCGATCACGCAGGGTATTATCCCGGCGCCGAGCCGATGACGCTCAAGGTCCTGTTCGATCCCGAATCGGGAAAGTTGCTCGGCGCTCAGGGTGTGGGAAGAGCCGGCGTCGACAAGCGAATTGACGTGCTGTCAGTCGCCCTGCAGGCGGGGATGACCGTCTACGACCTGGAAGAGGTCGAGCTGGCCTATGCGCCGCAGTTCGGATCGGCCAAGGACCCCGTCAATATGATCGGCTTTGTCGCTTCTGGCCTGCTCCGTGGGGACCACCCACAGATCGACGTGGCTCGCCTGAGCGAAGTGATGAACACCGCCGGCAATAAGTCTGAGATGGAGCTGTCGACCGAGGTGGAGCAAACGCCATTTTTGGTCGACGTGCGGACAGCGAAGGAATACGGCAACGGCCACATTCCCAATGCGACGAACATTCCAATCGAAGAACTGCGCGGCCGGTTGCACGAACTGCCCGCCGGCCAGGCGCTCGTCGTGTATTGCCAAGTAGGCATGCGCGGCTACTTGGCCACGCGAGTTCTGATGCAGTCAGGCTTTCGGGTCGAGAATCTCAGTGGCGGATACAAAACCTATCAGCTTTGGCAGTGGAACAGGAAACCCGAAGCGTAAGCGAGGGATCGGCCTCCGAGAAACCGCATGACGGACGCCTTCTGGTCGCAACGACGGACTAGAAGTCCGTCGTACGGAATTCTGAAAGGAAGCCCGAAGCGTAAGCGAGGGATCGGCCTCCGAGAAACCGTACGGAATTCCGTTAAGGAACCGACGCGCGCGGCGCCATCACGAACCTGATTCGTAATCCTCGTAGCTCTTCTCCTCGAGTATCCGAGAGCCGAGCAGGAGGTTGATCTCACGCTTCAATTGAGCGCGCTGGTCGTTCTGCCGATAGACGCTGCGAGCAAGTTCGATGAATCGCTGACCGAAATCACGATTGCGCTCGCAGACGCGGATCTCGTCTTCGATATCCCAAAGTCGCTCGTTGACCTCGCGCAATTGCCGCTCGAGGCTGAGCAGGGCGGGCACGTCGGGCACCTGCTCCGCCCGCGCCGCCGATAGCGCATCCCACTCCACCGTCACGTTCTTCAACGCCTCGCCCTGCAGGCGATCGCGTTTGATCGCCAGGATGGTCAGCTTGTCGAACAGCTCGCCGGGAGCAGCCGGAATCAGCACGCGCTGGCAAAGTTGCGAGGCGGGCAACACAGCCTTCGGGGCCTCGGAGTTCGGCGAAAACGCCTCGGCAAGTCGAGCGGCCATTCGCTCAAACAGTTCTCGCCAGTCACCGGGGGTCCGCTGTCGAAACAGCGTCAGCGTCGGATACCAAGGGCTCGCCTCCGTCTCCAGCATCCAACGCCAGTCCGGCGAGTTGGACAGGGCAAGCCAGACGCGAGCGCCCGAGGCGCCGGCGACATGCACCGGCGCGGTGTCGGCGCAGATGACGAGATCCAGACACTGCATCAGCGCCATCGAGTCGAGAAAAGCGCCGTCGGCGTCGAGATCGTCGAACTTCACCATGCTCCAGTCGGCAAGCTCCGATAGCTGCTCTTCGCCATAGCCCTTCTGCAGACTGACGAGCCTTACGCCCGGTACACGGCGGACGGGGTCAAGCATCTCTAGTGGGAACGACCTCTGCCCATCGGCCTCGTGCGCCTGACTGCCTTGCCAGACAACGCCCACACGGATCTTGCCCGGCGCGGCTCGCTCTAACCGCTGTTGCCACCGAGCGATGCGTTCCGGGGCCGCCCTCAGGTAGGGGACATCGGCCGGAATGTCTTCCGTGCTGAGAGTCTTCAAGACGCCCGGCGCCGACATCATGGGAAGGTAAACGTCGGTCAGCGGCGGTGTCTGACGCAGATCGGCCAGCCGATCGATCCCCGGAGGGCCGATGCCTCCCGGCTCTCCCGACAACAACGGATGCAGCACGGTTTGGCACTGCACAATTACTTCGCCTGCGCCCATTCCTTTGAGGACCTTGGCGTATCGCGCAAACTGAATCGTGTCGCCCAAGCCCTGTTCGCCAACCAACAGCACGCTGCGGCCTTGCAGCGGCTCGCCGCGCCAACGGGGCTGAGAAAGCCGAGGAAGTGTGGCCGACCCCGCCTCGAATCGCCACTCGTACTCGGGCCATCCTTCGGCAAAGTTGCCGTTGAGCAAGTGCAGGATGCCAAGGTTTTTATGCGCATCGGCGTCACGCGGATTCACCTGCACTGCCCGCTCCGAGTGGCGTTGGGCGCCGGCGATGTCGCCGTGACGGATCAACGCGGCGCCGAGGTTGCGATGAGCGTCGGTGTGATCCGGCTGCACCTCCAGTGCCTTGCGAAACAACTCCGCCGCCTCGCCGAACTCGCCGAGCTTGACATGAATCGCGCCAAGGTTGCTCATCGCCGTGACGTAATCGGGGCGCTGCTCCAGGGCCCGGCGACAGCACTCCATCCCCTCGCGATAGCGTTCCAGCGCGCTCAGCGTGTTGCCGAGATTGCTCCAGGCGATCGGGAACTCGGGCTGCAGCTCGATCGCGCGGCGGTAGCAGCGTTCCGACTCGTCGTATTGCTTGCGGTCGAAGTGGAGGATGCCGAGATAGCACCACGCGTTCGGCGTGTTGGGCGCCTGTTGCACGACCAACTCGTAGAGTTGTTGGGCTCGCGACAGGTCGCCGGACTGATGGAACTGCCACCCCTGCTGCAAGACTTCGTTCGCCGTTGGCATTTCCCCTCCTGGCATGCGCTGTTGAGCTTAACGATGACTGAGCTTAACGATGACTTCCCCCCGAAGAACGGCACCGACATGGGCGGGCCGACTTGACCCCGGCGGCTACATCGGAGCAATTCGTCGCGACCCGACGTCGGTGGTCAGAACCACATGGGCGTCAAAGCTCTCGCGGATGAGCTGATCGCGCAGCTCGCGGTGCTGCGGCGAGTCCCAAAGATCTTCAAACTCCCACGGATCATGCAGCAAATCGTAGAGTTCGCCAAGGCCATGGCTATGGTACATCGTCAGCTTGTAGCGGTCCGTGCGATGCATTGTTGCGAAGGCGCCGTTGCCGCCCGTGAAAAACGGGTCCAGGGCATCGTAGTACTCGCTGCGCACGAATTCCCGCCAGCGGCTTGGATCAGCCTCGCCCCGCAACAACGGCAGCAAGCTGCGGCCTTGCATATATTCGGGCTGCTCGAGTCCGCCGAGCTCCACGATCGTGGCGGTCAAGTCGAGCAACTCGGTCAAGCCAGCGGCGCGGACAGCGGCGCCGAACTTACCCGGCCAGCGAAAGATCAGCGGCACGCGGACCAAGCCCTCGTAAAAACGGCAGCCCTTCTCGAACAGGCCGTGGTCCCCCAACGCCTCGCCGTGGTCGCTGGTGAAGATCACCACCGTATTGTCGGCCTGCCCGGTCTCTTCGAGCACATTCAGGATCCGCGCGAACTGCGTGTCGACCTGCGCGATCATCGCGTAGTAGAGCGCTTGCTGGCGTTTGGCGTCGTGGTCCTCGGGGGTCCGCACCTCGCCCTGAAAGTCGACTTCGCCGAGCTTGGCCTGGTGTGCCAAATCTGTGTCACGAAAATGCGGCCCTGGCATCTTGGCGGGGTCAAACTGATCGGCGTATGCCTTCGGGGGGACGAAGGGCGGATGAGGGTCGTAGACGTTGACGCTCAGCAGCCATGGCTCGCGCTGCTGGCGGATGAATTCGATGGAGCACTCGCTCGCCCAGGTCGTCTGATGCAGCTCCGGGTCGACGCGCTCCTCGCGCTGCCGCATGCTGTCCAAATCACCGCCTCGTTGGCGCACCCATTCGGCGTAGTGATGCCCCTCGCGCCAGTCGTCACGCGGCGCGTGGCTAAACTGCCAGTAGTCGTAGCCGTCATCCATGCGCGGCTCCGTGCGGCGACCTGCGCTCTGCAGATGAAACTTGCCGACCAAACCGCAGCGATAGCCGGAGTCGGCCAACAGCTTGGTGATCAAGGGCGGATAGCTCGGGAACGACTCGTTGCCATTTCGAGTGTTGTGCACGCGGCTGGGGTAGAGCCCGGTCAGGAAGCTCGACCGACTCGGCGTGCAAATCGGACTTTGGCAATACGCCCGGGTCATCGCGACTCCGTCGGCAACCAGCGCGTCGATCGTGGGTGTCTTGACGTAGGGGTTGCCCAAGGCGCCGATCGTGTCAAACCGCTGTTGATCGGTGCAGTACCAGAGAATGTTTGGGCGATTCATCGTGCCAACCTTTGCAAGGCAGCGTGACTGCGGATTAGTGGACGAGAGACAGAAAGGACGCGTGGAACGGCGAATTGAGTTCGCCTTCGGATACAGCCGATTCAGCCGATGCAGCCAAGGCTGCTAAGGCGCCTTCGTCACGCGCTCCACAATGGCTTGGTCAAAGTAGTTGATCTCCATCCCCGCATCGACCACGATCGATTGGGCGACGATTCCCGACGATCGCGGGCTGACCAGAAACGCCGCCACGTTCGCCGCCTCCTGAGTCTGCACCGCCTCGCCGCGCGGAATCACCTGCTCGGCAAATAGATAGGAGTCGACGTAGCCGGGTATGCCGGCCGAGGCGGAGGTCTTCAGCAGGCCCGGCGCCACGGCATTGAATCGCACGCGCGAGAACCGGCTGAACGACTTGGTCAGAAAGGCCAACGAGGACTCCAATGCCGCCTTGACCGGCGCCATAAATCCATAGTTCTCGCTCGCCATCCGCGTCGTGGAGATCGAGATCGTCACGACCGACGCATCGGGCTCGAGCAACTCGCGGAGCGCGTTGCAGAGGGCCACGAGCGAGAAGCAACTCACGTCCACCGCTCGCAGAAACTGGTCGCGGCTGGTCTCGTGAAACGGCTTCATCCCGCCTTCGTAGTCGGCGAACGCGAGCGAGTGCACGAGACCGTGGAAGCGATGCCCCCGCGCGGCCAACGTCTCGGCAAGCGCGTCGATCTGGGACTGGTCCGCGACGTCACACAGATGCACCTCGCTGCCCGGCGCGAGCTTTTCGACCGCATCGGCTCGCTGCTGGCTGCGCACGACATGGATGACCTCGGCGCCGGCCTCGGCGAGCGTCTTGGCCACATGCCACGCGACGCTGCGGCGATTGGCAACGCCAAACACCAGCACCTTCTTTCCCTCAAGTTGCAAGAAGTCCATCGGGCTGATCCTTACTCGGGCGCCATGGCGCAGGCAAAGTCCAGCCGCGCCGCGAGCTTTCCGTCACATCGCACTTTCCCGGTCAGGAAGAACGCGTCACCGAGCCGCTCGACCAGCTCGGCCTCGATGGTGACGGTCTCGCCGGGACGCACCATGCGTTTGAATTTCACTTCGTTCATCCGCGTTGCCACAGGCACACCGGGCTCATCCCCCGTGTGTTGCGAGAGCAACACGGCGCCCGCCTGCATCGTGCACTCGCACAGGATCACGCCGGGAACCAGCGGGTAGCCGGGATAGTGCCCCTGGACAAAGAACTCATCTTCGCGAAAGGTCTTGCGACAGACAATTCGCTGCGGATCGATCTCGAGCACGGCGTCCAGCAACAACATCGGCGGCCGATGAGGAATCGCCTGTTCAATATTCAGCACACTATCGGTCGAGTCGGTCATGGTCATTCCGTAATCAGTCGATGAAACGCGATCGCCGAAATCTGCGTCGCCTGTTTTGACTTCCTCCGCAGCAGCGGCGGTTCGCTCTATCGCTCGCTGGCGCGAGGAATTCACTTGCCGCGCGATTGTAGTGGCCCCCGGGACGATGCGCATCGCTGCGCCCAACGGCGTCAGCCCCGCGCCGCTCCGTCCCCGGCCAGTGCCCGCGCGTCCTTCATCAGCAGTGACTCAACATCATTGGCGACAATGACGCCGTAGTTGATCGCCCCCAGCCAGCCCGACATGATGATGCCGACGCTGCCGGCGTGAAACAGCCCGTGCACTTGATCCGGCAGCCCACGGCTCACCGCCAGCCCCTCGAACTTGGTGCCGAAGCTGGCGCCGGCCACGTGCTTGGTGTAGTGCCGAAACGTCCGTGGCGTCGCCGCCTCCGCGAGCACAATCCTTTCCCGCGCGTTGGGGACATACTTCTCCAACGCGTCGATGGTAGTGTCGATCAGGTCCTGCTTGCTGGCTTGATACTGGTCCTCGTCGTCGATCATCCAGTCCTCATACCGAGCGTTAGTGCTCGACACGACCGCGCACCGCGGTGTCGCGTGGGGGCGTGTCCGCGGGTAGTAGAACGAAAACGTGCGGCTGGTGATGTCGCGACTCAGCAACAGATCCGTGCGGAACTCGGGCGCCGTCGAGCTGAACAGCAGGTCGCCGGTCGACTCGTCGATCGTGTCGTCGGCCGCCAGCGTCATGTACACCTGGGTGCTGGAGTTGTTGAGCCTCACGTCCTTGGCCTGGTCGACAAAGCCGCGGTCAAAATGCTGCTCGCCAATCAGCGAGAAGATGGTCGACCGCAGATTCGAGTTGGACACAACAACGCCAGCCTCAATGAAGCGGCCGTTCACCTCCACGCCGCGGACTCGGCCGTTCTCCACGCGAATGCGGTCGACGTCGCAACGAATCCGCACATCCACGCCGTTGCGTTCCAACTCCGCCTGCATCCGTTCGACGAGCTGATCGGTGCCGCCCTCGTAGATGAAGACGCCCTTCGACATGAAGTTGGAAAACACGATGCCATAGGAGATCGCCGGGTCCTCCAGCGTGGATCCGTTGGCGTAGGTGATCGGCTCCATCAGCAGCCGCACAATGTCCTGGCGCCCTGGAAAGAATCGCTCGAACAACTCGCCGGTCGTGGTGACCTGGTCGTCGTAGAAATTCATGCTCCGAGCGGTGTCGAAGAAGGCCTGCACCGTCTGCTCGGGGACATTGAACTGCGGTCCGGACAACAGCCGCGTAAAGTCCTCGCGGTTGAAGGTCGTGGTCAGCGAGAACATCGGGTTGTCGAACCGCACGTTCTTCAGCTGCACGATCGAGTCGGCGATCTCCCGGGTCCAATACCGCCGACAGCTTTTGATCATCCCATAGGGGAAGCCATGCAGGGAGATATCGAAGATCGCCCCGCCGGGCCGGCGAAACCAGGTTGCCATCCCGCCCAGCTTATAGTGCTGCTCCAGCAGCAACACGCTGCGCCCCTCGCGGCCGAGGATGTTGGCGACCGTGAGACCGGCGAGGCCGCTGCCGATCACGATCACGTCGTAGCGATCCCTGGCGCCTTTGAGAAAGTCTTTCGGCATGCTGGATTTTGAGCGGGGAGGGGTGACGAAAACGAGGCGAGCTATCCCCGCAGACAATGCTGATTGGCGATGGAAATGCCGCTGACGATGGCGCCTATGATACCGACAAAGCCCTGGTCTGTCCCGCACAGGAACAGATTCTCCAGGTGCGTGGTGCCGTCGACACGCTTCTCGGGGGCGCCGTAGACGGCGCCGTTGTCGTGCCAGGTGAAGCGGCGAATCGTGTTCGGCGTGAAGGTGTCGGTGTCGATCACATGGCGGCGGAAGTCGGGGATGAACCGGGCCGCCGCGGCCGCCGTGCGGTCATACCATCGCAGCTTGGCCAGTTGATACTCCTCGTCCGACAGCCGGCCCCAACCGTCGTAGTCGGCCAAGGCGGTGATGCGGATGACGCCGTCGGGCAGGCCGCCGTCCTCGGGGCCATAAACGAAGTTGTTCGGCGAACAGATCACACCAGTCCGCACGTCGCACAGCTGATCGGTCGGCCGGCGCCAATGGAACTTGTCCGAGTCATTAAAAAACACGATCGTGCGATCGCAGCCGATGTCGGCGGGCTGGCAGTCCAGCACCGAGACCGTCTCGACAAAGGACAGCTGTCCCGCCTGCCGCGGATCCACCTCGCTGGAGTCGCTGCACATTCGCATCGTCTCGAGGAATCCGGCGGAGGAGAGCACCCGCTTTCCCACCAGCTCCCTGCCATCATCCAGCACGACGCCGACCGCCTTGCCGTGCTCAACGTGGATCCGTTCGACGCCGCTGCGCAGCAGCAGTTCGCCCCCCAGTTGCCGAAAGCGGCGGACGAGATTTTTCAGAATCAGCCGCACGCCGGCGAAGGGCCTGGCAAAGCCCTCCAGAAAGATGCTCCGGAACATGATGCAGAATTGCGCGAAGTCCATGTCGTCCTCGCGCGCATTGCCGTACCACATCAGCGGGCACAACAGCATCTCGATCAACAGCGGATCGCCCAAGGTCTCGGCGAGCACACCTCGGGCCGATTGCGAGTAGGCATCGGAATCGAGATCGTCGTAGTCGATGATCTTGGTGAGCAGCGTCTCAAACGCATCGGTCTCGGCGGGAAAAACCTTGGCGATCTCGCTGCGCAGCAAATCCAGGTCGTTGCTGAATTTGAGCCGGGTATGTGGAAACGCGATTTCGGAGCCGACCTGGGGGGAGAGCGAGAAGTCATCCCAGCGAAAACGCAGTTGTCGCAGCAACCGCGCGAGCGGCCCTTTCTTCGTGCCCTTGGGCGTGAAGTTGGTGACGGCGTGCAAGCCGACATCGTAGTCGCGGCCACGGAGCCGGTAAAACGAATTGAGACCGCCGATGGTGCTGTGACGTTCGAGAACACACACCCGCTGGTCGTAGTAGGCCAGGCGGATTCCGGCAGCCAGTCCCGACATGCCCGCGCCGATAATGATCGTGTCGTACATGTCGGCAAAGTCATTTGGGGCGTTGAACGTCGGCCCGCGTCACGGCGTCGAGCTGGCGATTCGTCTCGTCTGCTCGCTACGAGTTCAGACGCTCCATGTCCTGCATCAGGGGAGTCAGGTACTGGACGGTGCTCTGCATGCTTTGCAGGTTGCCGAAGTCCTGCTCGGGGATCTCGACGCGGTAACGCTTGCGGAGCTCCATGACGATGTCGAGGAAGTCCATGCTGTCCAGCTCCACCTGCTCCTGGAAGGAACGTTCGTCCTCGAGATTGCTGTAATCCTCATCGGGGTTGATGTTCTCGAGAATATCGATAACTTCCTCACGAATTTCGGCAGGTGTCATGCCGGCGTCTCCTTCAGCTTCAGCGTCAGTTAAGGTGGGTTGATGATCGATGGATCGGGTTGATCGGTTGATCAGGTTGGTGGCGGTGAACGCCCGTTGGCAGTCTACTGCCGAAAACGTTGGATGATCACCACGGAGTTGATGCCCAGCATCCCGAACGAGTTGTTCAAAATCAGGTCGACGTTGCCGACTTCACGCGGCTGGTTCAGCACCAGGTTGGGCAGCCGACATTCCTCGTCCAGGTTGTCGACATTGAGCGTCGGATGGCAGACTCCGTCGTCGAACGCCAGCAAGTTGCCAGCCAGCTCGAGCGACCCGGCGGCGCCCATGGCGTGGCCGATATAGCTCTTGGTGTTGTTGAAATAGGTGTGTTCGCAGTCGCCAAACACAGCTCGCAGCGCGGCGCACTCTTGAGCATCGCCGGCGCCGGTCCCGGTCGCGTGTGTGCTGACGATGTCAATGTCGTCCGGCGCGAATCCGCCGCGTTGTAGCGCCAATCGCACGCACTCGGCTTGCCGCTCGGCGTTGGGCAGCACAAAGTCGGTTGCGTCGGTGTTCATGGCGTAGGCCGCCAACTCGCCGTAGATCTTGGCGCCGCGCGCCTTGGCGTCGCTGAGCCGCTCGGCGACAAACACCCCGCCGCCCTCAGCGACCACAATGCCGTTGCGGTCGACGTCAAACGGCCGGCTGGCCAGGGCAGGATTCTCGTGCCAAGCCAGCGCCCCCTGGCTCTTGAAGCTGGCGAAAATCCCGAAGGTGTGAATGCTCTCGGACACGCCGCCGCAAATCGCCACGTCGCACTCATCGAGCCGCAGCATTTGGGCGCCCTGAATCAGACCCGCATTGCCGGCTGCGCAGGCCGCGCCGATGGTGTAGTGCGGGCCGGTGATCCCCATGTTCAGCGCCACCTCGCCGGCGGGATTGTTGGCGACGGTGCGAGGGTTGTGATGGTGTGACCAGAAACTGGTGTCGTAGTCGTAACCCTTCAGCTCGTAGATCTCGTTCTCGGTCTCCACGTTGCCGTGCTCGGTGACTCCGAGGTACACGCCGACGCGACTTCGGTCGACATTCGGCCAGTCGAGCCCCGAGTCGACCACGGCCTCGTTGCTGGCGTAGACGCCAACCGATCCGGCGCGTGTGCCCCGGCGGAGGTCCTTGCGAGTTTGATACCGGCTCACTTCAAAGTTGCAGATGCCGGCGAGCGTCTTGCCGACGTAGCGAATCTCGTAGTCGGAAACGCCCGATCGCCCCTCTAACAACGCCTCGCGAAATTCGCGCAGCGAGTTCCCGTTGGGGGAGGCAATGCCCACCCCCGTAATGACAATCCGTTGATGGTCTGGAAGTTGACTGGGGGCGGTGGAGATCATCCCACCCATCCTATCGTTTGCAGCCTGTTGAGGCCTGTTAAGTCCGCAAATGCAACCACGTGGCGCAGGGTGTCAGCCTGAATGGATGCCGGTTGCTGTTGGCACTGCCGGTCCAATTGGCCGCTTCGTCAAACTCCTGAAATTACTGCCTGAGCGGTAGTTTGACAAGCCGCCACCAAGCGTCAGCCGGCGAGTCGAATCGCGTCAAACCACGGTTTTCGTGCGAATTTCACTATCCGGCCCCGTTCCGATCGGCGCATTAGTTGGGGCAACAGCCGCCCCGAATCCAATCGGCGAGTCGCTCCATGCCGACCTCCGTCGAGATTGCCGGAGAATAGCCGAAGTCTCGCCTGGCGGCTGAGATGTCGAAAAAGTGCGGCAACGCGAGTTGCGCAGCCAGGAACCGGGTCATGCGCGGTTCATCGGTGCGACGCAGCAACGTCCACAATCCCTCCAACACCCAGCCGGCGGCATACGCCTTCGAGAACGATATGCGCTTCGCCAGCGGTGGCAAGTCCGCCAGAGACAGGATTTCGTTGATCCAATCCCAACAGACGACAGGCTCGCCCTGGCTGATGAAGTACACCTTCCCCGATGCAGCTCCGCCCGACAGCAGGCAGTCCATCGCTTGAACGTGCGCTGCCGCGGCATTCTCCACATACACCATGTCGATCAAATTTCGCCCGTCGCCGACAATTTTTAATTGGCCGGCCCTGGCCCGATTCAACAGGCGGGGAATCAAGTGTTGATCGCGGGGCCCCCAGATTAGGTGCGGCCGGAGGGCACAAGTGCGAAAGCCGTCGCGATTGGCGGCCAAGGCAGCCTGCTCGGCCAGCGCCTTGCTATGGGGATAATGGCACAGCCAACGGCTGGGATACGGCGCCGACTCGTCGACGTCTTCCTGCGCCGAGGCGTCAAAAGTGACGCTCGGGCTGCTGCACTGGACAAACGCCGACGCGCCGGCATGTTGGGCCGCTTCCAGCACCAGCCGAGTGCCTTCGGTGTTGATCGAAAAAAAGTGCTCGCGAGGCCCCCAAATCCCGGCCACCGCAGCCGTGTGGATCACGGCGTCGACATCTCGGCAGGCCGCTTCGACGGCTGCCTGATCGCGGATGTCACCGCGCACCATTTCCACGCCGACCGCAGCCAGTTCGGGATAGTCTCCTCGGGCGAGACCGCGCACTTGGTCCCCGCGCGCGGCGAGCTGTTCCGCGACATAACGCCCCAGAAAGCCGCCCGCGCCGGTGACAAGCACTCTCACTTCTGCTCGGCCTTTCCGCTTGCGTCCGCGGGCGCCTCCAACTCCTGGCTTAGCACTTCCAGACGGAAGTTGCGGAACCGCACTTCGGTCTTGCCACCGCTATGGAGTTGCAGGGCCAGGATGCCACGCTCGGCGCCGGCGGCGTCATCGAGATCCACGCATGGCTGGCCATTGATCCAGGTGCGAATGTGGTGGCGTTCAGCCACGATCTCGTACGTGTTCCACTCGCCTGACTTCACGTGGGCTTCCCCCGATTTCTCCCAGAGCAGGGCGCGACCGTGCTCTTCATAGAGCTTGCCCCACCAGCCCGCGCCGACGTCGGCCTGATAGCCGGACACCTCGCCATCCTTCGCATGGCTGCGGAACTGAATGCCGCTGTTGCCTTGATTGTCCACCAGCTTGACTTCGACGCTCAGCCGGAAGTTGTCCATGGCCAAGTCGCTCACGATCCACCGATTCTTTCGCAGGCCCTCGGTTCGGCCCACCAGTTCGCCGTCCTCCACGGTCCAAAGGCCGTCGTCGCCCGACCAGCCGGTGAGATCACGACCGTTGAAGATCGTGGCCGCGTTCTCCTTGGTCGCCAGCATCGGAGTCTGCTGCTTGCCGCGAAGATAGCCGACCAGCGACCGCACTTCGTGCGGTGTGAACTGCTTGAGCTGATCGTCGGGCATCATCGACTTCTCGCTTTCCGCTCGGCGGACGATCTCGTCCTTCGGCAGCACTTCGACGCCGTCCGGAGTGAGCAACGTGACCGCCTTGTCGTTCTCTTCCTTCACCAGTCCGGTAAGCACGCGGCCGTCGTCGGTTCCGATCATCGTTGCGCGATACTCTTTCGCCATCACGGCGCTCGGGTCGACGATGTTGCTCAGCAAGTAGTCCAGATTGGAGCGGTTGGAGCCGGTCAAATCGGGTCCGACTCGCTTGCCGACTCCGTACAGCGTATGGCACTTCATGCACGTCTTGGCAAACACGGCGCGTCCCAGCTCGTCGTCCGGCGCCGGATGATCGGCGGCCTCCACGAGTTTCTTATAGTCGGCGATCATCGCCAACTTGTCCGCTGCGGACTCGCGGGCCGTTCCCCACACCTCCTTGAGCAGCGTGTTCACCTCTTTGCTTTCCAGAAATTGCAGCTGCCGTACCAGATCGGCGGTCAGATCGACACCGGGAATGCGTTTGGCCTCAATTGCCTTGAGCAGTCCGACGGCAGAGTCGCTGCGCGAACAAAGCGTGCCCAGCGCCATGCGTCGCTCGTCGGGCGAGAAGTCGGCATATCCCGTTAGCAACGCAGCGGCCAAACGAGCGTCAGGATACTGTCCGGCGCCGCGAATCGCTGCGGACCGCAGCCCGTTGGATTCGCCGCTGCCGAGAAGCGAGACGAGCGTGCCAGCCAATCCCGCGTCCTTTGCATCCAGCAAGGATTGCAGAGCGACCAGACGGTCTTTCTCGGGCGCCGAGCCGTCGGTGACTTGCTTTCGCATTCGCTCCATTGCGGCCTGATCCCCAAAGGTGACGCCGAGCGCGACGGCTTGCAGTTGCACGTCTGGGTTATCGCTTTGCAGCAGGCTTGCCGAGACTTGCGACCAGGCCTTCGGCGCGGCGACCTGCCGCTGACCTTTCAAAGCCGCTCGGATCGCTCCCAGAAACGTCAGCTGCACGCGAGGCTGCTGGGCCTTGCCCAGTCCTTCGACCAACACCTGCAAGGACGCGGCGCCATCGCCACTGCTGCCGATCCGCCGCAGCATAAACTCACGCAGCAGCGGCATCGCCTCTCCCGTCGACATCGCCAAGGCCAGCGCCCGCGTCGCGTCCGTCTCGGCCAGCGGCTCGGCGGCGTACCAGTACATCAGCGGCAAGTTGTGATCTCCCGCATCCTCGGCGTGCTGGGCAAGCGCTTCGACGAGTTCCCAACGGCGAGCGACGGGAACTTTCTGCGCCGCCGAGGCGAGATAGAGCCGCACCACTTGCGACTGGTCACCTCGTGCCAACTCGGCAAAGCGAGCAACCAATTCGGCCGACGGCTCGTCACTGGCCTGCTCGACAGCGAGCTGAATGCCCCAGGCCCGCACGTAAGGACTGGCGTCAGCCAACATCGAGGTTGGATCGAGCTTGCCGATCACGTGCAGCGCCCAGGCGGCTCGCAGCCGGCGAGTGTCATCGCCGTGGCTGCCGAGAATTCCCTGCAACGTCTTCACCGCATCCTCGCTGATCGCGCCCTTCGCGGCGCGTTCTTGCAACAAACGGCGGCTGTGGCGGACGTACCAATCGTTGGCGTGCAGCGCGAACGACGCCAGGTCGTTGTCCGACAACTCCGCCAACGGCTTGGGCGGCGCCGATTGCTTGGACTCGCCGTAGCAAATCTTGTAGATCCGCCCGTTGGTGCGATCGTGGACCGTTGACTCGCGTCGGTGGCAAGCTTGCATGTCATACCAGTCGATCATCCAAGCGTTGCCATCGGGCCCATATCGCAAGTTGAGGATCTGTGACGCCTGGTCGCCGGTCAGCAGGAAATCGGGGCCGTGGCTGCCGACATAGCCCGAGCCGTTGGGCTTCAGCACATCCATATTCAGCCGCTGGCCGTGGATGTTGTTCATGAACAGCTGATTGCGATAACGCTCGGGCCACAAGCCGCCAAGGTAGATCATCGCGCCCGCGTGAGCGTGGCCGCCGCCGGCCGCGTCCGACTTGCTGTTGCCGCTGTGCGGCGTGGCGCCGAGATAGTGCAGGTGGTCCGCGATCGTCGAGATGTCGCGGTAGGTATAGGGATTGAAATGCTGTCCGCCCTGCCGCTGATAGCGGCCCCCCTGAATCATGTGATAGAGGTGCGGAATCACGCAGGCGGTGATGAACGCTTGGCCATGGTCGTTGAAATCGACGCCCCACGGATTGCTCGTGCCGTGCGAGAACACGTCGAACTGATGCCGCGTGGGATGATAACGCCACACCGCGCAATTCAACGGCACACGCTGCTCGTCGGGAGTGCCGGGCTTGCCCACGCGCGAGTGCGTGAAGACACCATGGCATCCGTACAACCAACCATCGGGACCCCAAATGAACGCGTTCAGCGTCTCATGCGTGTCCTGGTAACCCCAGCCGTCCAGCAATACTTGTGGCTCGCTGTCGGGCTTGTCGTCGCCGTCGCGATCGGGAATGAACATGAAGTAGGGCGCCGCGCCAACCCAGACGCCGCCAAAGCCGACCTCCAGGCCGCTGACAAGATTCAGCCCTTCGATGAACACTTTTCGCTGATCGAGACTGCCATCGCCGTCGGTGTCCTCGAAGACCAGAATGCGGTCACGGCCACGCTCGCCGTCGGCGCGCACCGGATACTCGTAGGCCTCGGCAATCCACACGCGGCCGCGGTCATCGATCGCCATTGCGATCGGCTGCTGCACTTGCGGCTCGCCGGCGCCAACCACCGCTCGAAATCCCTCGGGCAGTTTCATCGCGGCGGCCGCCTCTTGGGCCGCCAAGCCGGCGTGCGGATACTCGTCGGGCACCAAGGTCACCAGCGGCTGCGTGACTTGGGCAGGGCGGTTGGCATGCAGCAGGAAGTCGTCGAAGTTCAAGTGCCCCCAGTGACCGGCGTGCTCGTCGACGAGACGAATCCGCAGCTCCTTGCCGACATGCGCCCGCAAGTCGACCACCACGCGCCGCATTGTCTCGCTTTCGGCGCCTGCGATCTTATAGATGACCTTGCCGTCCTCCTCGCGCACCAACTCGACGCGAGTGGCGTCGCTGGCGCCGCCATTGGCCAGAAAGCTGGCGTAAGGATGCGTCACGACAAACGGGGCCGAGGTCAGCGTGCCTTTGGGAGCGTCGCGATGCAGCTCGAAGCCGCCAATCCAATAATCGCCCGCGTGTCCGCTTCGCATGTCGCTGCGGCGGACCACAACCACATCGCCCTTGATCGGCTGGCCCGCGAACGCCTCGCCTTTCGCCGTCCAATCGGCCAGCGTGCCTGTTTCGAAATCGAGGTTGAGCTCGCGGCCGTCACGCGACTTGGCCTTGACGCCACCCGTCTCCGCTGCCGCCGGCGCGGGCGGAGCGGGCGCCGCGACGAACTTGCCGTCCGCCGTTTGCACGCGCAGGTAGTCTAACGCAAACATGTGCGCCTTCACCGCGCTGGGGTTGGCCCCGACAATTTGCGCCGTCAGCGTGTGCTTGCCGCCCTTCACCTTCAGTTGCTTGAACGACAGCACGCCGGTGGTGACCACATCCGTGTTGTACAGGTCGATTGGCTCACCCAGCTTCTGTTCATCCAATGACAGCTGCACGACGCCGTAGTCGCGAGCGCAAGTCAGCACGACCTCGAGGTCGACGGCGCCTTCAAACTCCGGCAGCTGAAACGTGATCTTGTCGCCGGGGCGGCCGCCGGTCCACCACATCTGCGAGCGGTTGCTCCAACGGTCCGCCTGGAAGCGGGACATGTCCTGACTGCTCGCCTTCCCGCCACTCACCTTGAATGGCAGCCCTTCGCCCTCGATAGCGCCGTCCACTCGAGCGGTCTTGGCATTGATCTTCGACTTTGGGCCGCGGGCAGCCTTGGCGCCATCGGCCGTAGGCAGCTTCGGCCCCGTGTAGACCTTGGGCTGAGCCGCTTGCCACTGCTCGGCAGTCGCCTCCTTGCGGCGATGAATCAGCACATGAGCGCCCTTCATGCCGCCCACGACAAAGTCGAGCAACCCATCGTCGTTGACGTCCGCCAACGACAATTGGCGGCCAATGCCCGCCTCGCCGTCGGCTTGATACGGAATCCAATCGACCCCGTCTTTGCCTCGCACCAGCTTGAACCAATAGACCACGGCGCCCGCGTCCCACATTGGGCTCTGCTTGTGGTGCGACCAATAGGTCTTGCCCGTGACAATGTCCTTCAGCCCGTCGCCATCGATATCCGCCAGCGCCACCGAGTGCAGCTCGCTGAACAACACGCCGTATTTGTTCTCCGACGGATGCGAGCCCATGATCAAATGGTGCTTGAACTCCGTTCCGTCGCCTTTGCCAACCTGTTCGTACCAGGCGAGCCCAAAATCATGAGCGCGGTGGCTGGTGATGATGTCATTGTCGCCGTCGCCATCGACATCGTAGGCGTACATCTCGGCGCCGCCGTACCCGAGCGTGAATGTGACTTCGTGCGGCGCCCACCGCGACTTGTCCGCGTCTTTCTCCGGCTGCTCGTACCAGCCCTTGGCGTGGATAATGTCCAGCCGGCCGTCATTGTTCACGTCGCCGATGCCCAGGCCGTGGCCAAACTTGCCGGCCGTCACCTGTTCGGATACGGGATGGAACTGCCACGCTTCAAACGGCTGCTCCCAATTCACGGTGGCAAAGCCGAAAAATCCATCACGTGTGCAGACCAGCTCGGGCCGTTCGTCACCGACGATGTTGATCAGCTGTGGCGATTCGTTCGAGACCCAATCGAACACCTCGTGCTTCTTCCAATGTTTGCCGTCGTGTTGCTTTGGATTCTCGTAGACATACGCGGGCGTGCCGGGAAAGCCGACCACGAAAACATCTCGCCAGCCATCTCCGTTGAAGTCGTACACCCACGAGAAAAAATTGTCGGCGTAGCGGTTCACATCCTGGGGCACCGGTTTATAGATCTCGTGCCGTTGGCGGTAGTCGGGGCCGGCAAACCAGTAGGGACCGTAGACCGCGTCCGCGACGCCATCGTTATTCAAATCGCCCGCGTTGGCGCCCTCGGAGAAATACGTGTCCGTCAACTGATGCCGCTCGAACGAATGCAACCAGAGATCCTCGGCGCTCGCCACCGGCGTTAGAACTGACAAGCAGGCACACCATCCGCCCAACAACACCAGCGAGGCCACGCGGCCCAAGCGACTCAAACGTGCCGAAAAGCACCTTGCCGACGATTGGCGCAAGGGAGATTGCAAAAGGTGATTTTCAACAGCCTCACGGAAGCGTCGCGTTGAATTCATGTCGTTCATCGAATGGGTAGGAGACGTTGAATGATTGGTGAGTGTTGCTGAGCCATTCGCTGGCGAAATTGCCGGCGAGGCGAGTGCGTTGGCTTCATGGAGCGTTGGCTGGGGCATGATGCGTCAGCACCTCGCCGCACAAATTCCCCAGCCAGCGCTGCCCCTCGCAGGCCAGCTGGCCGTTGACAAAAACATACTCGATTCCGTCCGCATATTGGTGCGGCTGAAAGGCGTCGGCCGTGTCCTTGATTGTAGTCAAGTCGAAGACGACAACATCCGCGACGGCGCCCTCGCGAATCCGGCCCCGGTCCTTGAGCCCGACGATGTCGGCAGGCAGCGAGGTGGACTGGCGCACGGCCTCCTCGACGGACATGAGCCGCTTTTCGAGGGCATATCGCCGAATCTTCCGCGGAAAGGCGCCGTAAAACCTGGGGTGCACGGGGCCGTCCTCGGGCAGGGCGATGCCCGCGTCGCTGGAGGTCGCCACCCATGGGGTAGCGGCGAATGCCTCAACATCTCGCTCCGACATGGAGTACGCCCGCAGCCGGGCGCCGCCCCGCCGCTTGCGGTCGCCGCGCAGCTGCAGTCGAATCGCCGCCTGCGCGGGCTCGACGCCTTCGTCGCGAGCAAACTCCGCCAACGATTTTCCCGACAACGCCTCGTTGGGATGCTCGACGATCACGATCGCCTTGGCGCCGCCTCGGCGCGAGATCTCGAATTCAATATCCCGTTTCAGCTTCTCGGCCCGCTCTGCGTCAGCCAGCGTCGCCTCGAGCAGCTCGGCAAAGGACTTCGCCGGCGCAGGGGGCTCCGGCTGCCGAAACGCCCAAGCCGGGATCAACACAATGCGTCCATCGCTGCCGCTGGTGTTATAGGCATACTGGTCCGCATACAGTGACAGCCCTCGGGCACGAGCCGATTCGATCATCGAACTCATCCGCTCGCTCGCGCCCCAGAAGTCCACGCCGCGGGCCTTGATATGCGTCGCGACCACCGTGGCCTTGGTGCGGTCGGCAATCTGAATCAACTCGGTGAGATTGTCGTACATCGATGGCTGGCTCGGATCATCGCGACTTGGCAAATACCACATCGGCCGGCTGCCACTGCTACGTTCGTGAACGACATACACCCCCTGCGACTCGGCGACGGCACGAGCCAACGCCTCCATCTCCCGAGGCGTGCTCCAGCGACCCGGCACATACTCAAGACCCGCGGAGAGCCCGAACGCCCCATCGCGCAAAACTGCGGCCAGTCGCCGCTGCATTTCGGCGACTTCGTCCTCCGTGGCCGGCCGCTCAAAGTCCTTCCCCAGCACCGCTTCGCGCAACGTGCCGTGTCCGAGCAGCGGCACGACATTCAAGCCGACGCCAAGTCGACGCATCGTGTCGCGTTGCTTGCGCAGATCCAATGGTCCGCCGCCGTCTTGGTTGACCACCACGGTGGTGATCCCTTGTGTGATCAGATTCGGAGCGGCGCGACGCGCAGGATTGGAGGAGACCAGCCCCTGGTCGGCGTGGCTGTGCAGGTCGATAAAGCCCGGCGCGACGATGCGTCCCCGCGCATCGATCTCGCGAGCTGCGAGCGCATCGCCGAGATCGCCCACCTTGACGATTCGACCGGAACGAATGGCCACATCGGCGCGGAACTTGGCCTTGCCATCTCCATCCATGACTTCTCCGCCACGAATCGCGACGTCGTAAACCGGCTTGCGATCGGGCAAGGCGAACAAACCGCCCGTCGGCGCGGGACGTTCGTCGGCGGGCTTGGCCTCCAGAATCTTGGCCAACAGCCGACCGAAATTGGCGTTGGAGACCGAGCCCGACTGAAAGGTGTTGACGCGGTGACAGACCACCAGGTCGTAGGCGGGAATCACGACGAGAAAGTGCCCGCGGTAGCCGCGTGCCGAGTAGCTGCCTGCGGGCAACTCGACGTTCGGAAAGTGTCGCCCCGCCGCAGCCACCCACCACATATAACCGTAGCCGCCCGAGGCTCCCGTGTCCGAATAGGACTGTGTGCTTTCCCGAACCCAATCGGCGGAAACCAGCCGCGTTCCCTGCCATTGCCCCCGCTGCAGCATCAACTGGCCAAAACGAGCGAGGTCCCGAGCGCTGAGCAGAAACGGGTACGCGCGATGGTTCGAGTCTTTTCCTGCCACGTAATTCGTGTCGCGCGAGCGGCGGAAGTCCTGCATGCCCAGCGGGCGTGCCAGCCGAGCCTCAAACTCCTCAAACAGGCTAGTTCCGACCAGCTGGTCGAAGATCGTGCCCAGCGCATTGAAGTCCCAATTGTTGTAATACCAGAACTCTCCCGGCCCGTGTGCCCCTCGCTTTGGCCGCTTCTCGGCCATCGACTTCGTCTCGTAAAGCGCCGGGTGGTACACACCCGAGCGAGACTTGAGCAGGTCTCCGACTGTGGCTCCAAATTCGATATCGCCGAACGATGGCTCGTTGTCGTTGATGACAAGCTGCCTCAGTGT
>JAGQPF010000298.1 GCA_020426845.1 Planctomycetales bacterium | reverse complement strand
GCGAAATCCCTGGGCTTGCGCCCAGGGCTAACATCTGTCGCCCCTTCGGGGCTTTTGCGCGTGACGACGCAAAGCGAAATCCCTGGGCTTGCGCCCAGGGCTAACATCTGTCGCCCCTTCGGGGCTTTTGCGCGTGACGACGCGAAATCCCAGGGCTCGCGCCCACGCTATCCCTGGGCTTGCGCCCAGGGCTAACATCTGTCGCCCCTTCGGGGCTTTTGCGCGTGACGACGCGAAATCCCTGGGCTTGCGCCCAGGGCTAACATCTGTCGCCATTCGGGGCTTCGGGGCTTGGTGCGTCTAACGTGCGCAAGAGCGCACAAGCCCGTGGACTCGCGCACGCCACACCGCGAGGTCCGACGAGCCTGTTGCGGCTTACTCGGCGCGGGGCGGCTGGCCGTCGGTCCATGGCCCGGCGAGCTTCTGGTAGGCGAACGGAGTCATCTCGCTGCCGCGATCGCCGGCTTGCCAGCCCGGCACATGCCGTGGCTTGGCGTGCGACTCGGACATCCGTTCCCACTGATCAGCCCAACTGCTGTTGCCTTCCATGACTCGGCCTTCGCGGTCAACTTGGAAGACCTTGCCTTCGCGATAACTGCGGATGGCGAGGTTCACCATCATCACCGCCGCCGCGCCAAGCACCGGATCGTTGTTGACCGCCTGCGGATCGTTCTTGCGGATCGCATCGAAGAAGTTGAGGAAGTGCATGCTGTTAATGTCGTGCTCGACCACTGCCTCGAACGTCTGCCGCTTGGCCTTGCTGTCCAGGGTCACTTGAGGCCGCTCGGGCACGAAGTCGAAACTTGCCTTGTTGCCGTTGAGATAGCAGGCCTTTTCGAACAACAAGGCGCCATGGTGCCCGCGAATGACATGCTCCAGCTTGAGCTCCTCGGCGACCATCGTGCTGGAGACCACGCACTGCACTCCCTCGTGGAAGTCGGCGATCAGCGAGCCCACATCGGGCACGTCGCGATCGTCGTATTCGAGAAAGATGCCGCCGCCGCCAACGACGCGGCCAGGATAGCGCAGGCCCGTGGCCTTGAGCATGCCGGTGACGCGGTGAACAAACAGGTCGCCGAACATGCCCATGCTGAATGGCCAGTAGCAACGCCATTGCCCGAACGTCGATCGATCAAACACCATCTCCGGAGCCAGCCCCTCTGCGACACCAAGCCAACGGCGCCAATCAATGTTCTTGGGCGTCATCTCCGGAGTGATCTCATTGTGTCGCGACATGCCGGCGCGGCCGTTGCGAAAGCACTCGGTCTGGAATTGAACGACCTTGCCCAGGTCGCCGCGGTCAATCATCTCCCGCGCCATGTCCCAAACCGGCGAACTGGTTGACTGCACGCCCACCTGCATCACCCGGCCGCTCGACTTCCAGGCCTGGATCACCTCGACGCCCTCGTCGATATGGTGCGTCATCGGCTTTTCGCAGTAGACGTGCTTGCCGGCCGCCATCGCGTCGATCGCTTGCTTGGCATGCCAGTGATCCGGCGTGCCGATGCAAACCGCGTCGATGCTGTCATCGGCGAGCATCTCGCGGTAATCGCCGTATGTCTTCGCGTCGACGCCCGTCTCCTTCTTGATGTAGTCCACCGCGCGATCACGATGCACCGCATAGACGTCATTCACTGCGACCATGTCCACCGCGACGCCGAGCTTCCGCAACTTCGCCAACGTCTTGACGTGGGTCCCGAACCCTCGGCGTCCCGGACCGATCACGCCAATTCGCAAACGATCATTGGCCGCCGCCGCACAGGCCGTTTGCGCCGCCGGCACAGCCATCGCCGCGGCGCCCATTGCCGCTCCGGCCGCCGTGGTTTGCACAAAACTTCGTCGGGAAACCTCGGAGCTCGGAGTGGACATGTGTTGCATCCTCGTCAAATTCGGTGTGCGGTCGGGAAGGAAGTGACGCGAGGTGTTTTTATTGTAGTCGATCCCCGCGGGCAATCGCACGTGACACCGGCTGCCAGCCAATCGGTGCGTCTTAGTGAGAGAATTTGATTGCCGATTCGCGATTCTTATCCCTCGCTTACGCTTCGGGTTTCCTTGTTGAAGCATACCCGATTCGCAGTTTTTCCCGATGACTTCGCGGCGAACGGCCTAGCTGGGCCGCTGCACCGTGCGGAAAAAGCTGCCGGTGACGCGGAACTCGCCTGCGTTAAAGCTGCCGCCCCAGCGATTCGCATAGAACACGAGATCGCCCTCGAGGTAGCCGGCCGCAATGCCGTGTCGGTCTCCGATCCACCCTTCCCAAGGAGTCACCGTGTCGTTGGTGTAGTCGACCTCTGCCAACAAAGTGTCACTGGAGCGAGGAGCGAATGTCCGCTTCGCGCCGTTCGCGTCGTACCACCACTGCCCGTCGGCAATGAACACGATGATGAGATGATCGCTGTTGCCGGACGCCGGCGGGGTGGCGGCAAACCGAGTGTACAAGCTCTCGCGGCTATGCAGGATAAATCCTTGCCCCTGTGCGGCGTCATTGGCCGCGATGCCCATCCGCACTGGCCCGAGCTCGACATGCTCGGTCAACGCGGGAGCGACAAAACGCGATCCCGTGACTTCGAACTCCCCGTCGTTGGCCTGACCGCCAAAACGGTCCGCGAAGAAACGCAGGTCGCCCGTGAGATAGCCCAAGGCCACGCCATGCGCCATGCCAACTCGGCCCTCCAGCGAGCGAATCTCATCGGCGCCGAAGTCAATCTCCGCGAGCAGCCGATCGTCGTGTCGCGGCGTGAACGGTTTCAGCGAGCCATTGTTGTCGTAATGCCACCCGCCGTCCCGAAACACCACTGCAACGAGATGCTCGCTCACACCACCGGGAATGTCGCCAAAACGTTCCCCCAACGCCTGCTGGCTGTGCATCAAGTAACCCTGGCCCGTCGCGTTGTCCCGAGCG
Organism: Planctomycetales bacterium; assembly: GCA_020426845.1. Taxonomy (GTDB): domain Bacteria; phylum Planctomycetota; class Planctomycetia; order Pirellulales; family Pirellulaceae; genus JAGQPF01. The sequence goes on along the minus strand of JAGQPF010000298.1, from coordinate 9,491 downwards.
GCGATGCCCCCGCGCAGCAACCCGACTTCGTAGGCAACGCCGTGTTCCAGGAAGTCGCGACGGAAGAACGACCCGCTGACAATCACGCCGTCCGCAGCCGCGACGAACTGCAAGTTGCCCGACTCCATGCCGCTGGCGATGCCCTGTCGCTCGCCACTTGCCGTCAACGCGTCGATGTGCCCCGTGGCAAAGTCCACTTCGGCAATCAACAAGTCGCCGGCATCGGGCTGAAACGGAGTCAGCTGGACGCCATCGTCAAACTGCCACTGTCCGTCACGATAGAATACCGCCGCGATGTGGTCGTTCGAGCCAGCCTGCATCGGCTGGCCGAATCGCTGGGACAGCGAAAGCGCCGTGTGCATGAGATAGCCCCTTCCCGACTCGCCCGGGCGAACCAGCGCCAATCCGGCCAGGTCCTCGCCCACTACCTGCAGACGCGGCCCCGCAAGCGTGTCGAAGTAACTTCCGGTGACCTTGAACTCCCCGGCGTTGGCGGCGCCTCCCCAGTAGTTTTCGAAGAACTCCAAATCGCCGCGGAGGTAGCCCGCCGTGATGCCGTGCCTGATCGACATGGCGCCAGCCAGCGGAGTCACTCGCCCTGTGCCATAGTCCAGCTCGGCCAAAATCACGTCCGACGGACGAGGCTCGAACGGCCGCACCATCCCGTTGGCGTCATAGTGCCAAGCTCCATCTTTCCAGAGCGCGACGATCAGGTGCTCGCTGTTGCCCGCCACCGGAGGCGCCGCGGCAAAACGGGTGAACAGGCTCTCGGCGCTGTGCAGAATGAAGGCGGCTCCCACGCCGGCGTCGTTGGCGGAGATACCCATGTTCACCGCTCCCAGCTCTCGCCGTCCAACGAGCTCCGGCGCCGCCAGGGAGAAATGCGTCCCGCTCACCTCAAACTCGCCCGCATTCGGCAAGCCGGCGAACTGATTGCCAAAGAACTCCAGATCGCCCTCAGCATACCCTGCGCGAATCCCATAGCGCTCTCCGGCCCAGCCCTGCAGCGAAGCGATTCGCCCCGCGCCGTAGTCGATCTCCGCCAGCAGCACATCGCTGGGCTGCGGCACGAAATCCCCGAGCCCTCCGTTATTGTCGTACTTCCAACCGCCATCTCGATAGGTGACAACGATCAAGTGCTCACTGACGCCGCTGGGGATGCGTTGGAAGCGATCCGGAATGCGCTCGTGGCTGTACATCAAAAAGCCATGACCCGTGGCGCCGTCTCGGGCCGCGATGCCGTGATGCAACGCGCCCACCGAGAACGTCAGTCCCGGTGAACTCGCGACGCCTTCGAACCAAGTTCCCGAGACCGCATAGGCGCCAGCTTCCGACGTGAACTGCAAGTCACCGCGTGTCACGCCGCTTTGCACGCCACGTTGCCCATCTGGCACACTTCCGCGTTCGCTGACTCCGGTCAGCCGCTGCACGTTGCCCGTGCTAAAGTCGACATCGGCGACAATCCGATCCGACTCAACCGGCGTGAACGGCCACAGCTGGGCGCCGTCATCGTATTGCCATTGTCCCTGCTCATGGACGACCGCGACGAAGTGGTCGCTCATACCGCTTGCCAAGCTGAGGCCAAACCGCTGCCGAACGCTCTCTTGGCTGTAGAGCACGAAGCCGGCGCCCGTCGCGCCGTCATGGACGGCAATCTCGCCAGCCAGCCTGGGGCTCGCGACATACTGTTTGGGCGGGGCCAAGGTCGAGAAGTAGCTGCCCGTCACCTTAAACTCGCCCGCGTTGAACGCGCCTCCGTAGAGATTCGCATAAAACGCCATGTCTCCGTAAACATAGCCGGCGACGATGCCATGGCGATCCGAAATGTTGCCCGCCAGCCCGACAATCGTATCGTTGGTGTAGTCGATGTCTGCGAGGATGACATCCGACGGCCGCGGCTCAAACGGGCGAGTCATCCCGTTCATGTCGTAGTACCACTGCCCGTCGCGATGAAACACGACCAGCAGATGCTCACTGTTGGAGGTGATCATCGCGCTGCTGTGCGCAAAGCGGCTGAAGATGCTTTCGACGCTGTACAGCACATGCGCCTCGCCGACCGCGTCATCATTGGCCGCCAATCCCATATTCAGCTGCCCCAACTCGCGAACGTCGGGAGGCGTCAGCCGCTGGAAGGCGTTCCCCGTCACCGCCACCCCATTGCCGGTGTAGTTGAAGCTCAAATCGGAGCGAATCACGCCCGCCTCGATGCCATGCAGCCGCGCGGCGCCTCGCAGCGGCAGCACGAGTTGGTGTTGGTAATCAAGCTCCGCCAGCAACACGTCCGTCGGCCGCGGCTCAAACGGCGTAAGTGACACGCCATTGTCATAGTGCCACTGGCCGTCCAGGAATTCAACAACGATGGCGTGCGCCGCTCCCAAAGCGACTGTGGGGAAGCGCTCGCCGACCGCCTGGAGCGAATGCATCAAATACCCGTATCCCGCGGGGCCGCTCCGCAGCGGCGCCTCGCCGGCGCCGCCCAGCGACTGCCAAACTCCCTCGCGGCCCTCGGCCACCACCGACTCGATCGAGGGAGCAAAGACGGGCAGACCGTTGAGGTAGATCGTGTCGCCGACCACTTCGATCGAGTCGGTCGGACGGAGGCCGTCCAACGACAGCTGCCGCAAGTGCCCCAGATCCAGTGGCACACCCGGCCACGCCGCGACATCGATGCGAAGATCAACCGGCACGTCGTCCGGAGCCCCCTCAATCACCACTCGACTGACGGACTCCAGCGGCTGCGACTTCAGCAGTTGATCGCCGCGGTACAGCCGCAGCTCGCCGTCCTCCGTCGTCAAATCCAGGGCGGTGATACCCGAGCCGTGTGGTGGGCGATAATAGAACACCGTGTCGGCGAGAAACACGTTGGCCTGCATCCCGCTGACCGCGGTGTTGCGTTGAATGATGTCGCTCAGCCGCGTGTTGTTGATCTCCTCAATCCAAGCGGCCGGCAACGCATGCTCGTAGTAGAAGCGGTCGCCCGCGCGTGTGCGGTAAAACTGATCCGCCAGCACCGCGGAAATCAGCGACCCCACGGAGCTGCCGGGCAGATGGTCCTCGGCGATCGCGCCGACCCACAGATCGACCTCGTCCACCGAATCGTAAACCGACTGCAAGCGAGCCACGATCTCGGGGTTCAGGCTGACCTGCTCAAACGAAGCAGCCGCTCCGATTCCCAGGCTGACCCGAGCCTCGTTGTAGGAGGGCAGGCCGTGATCGCGGCCACGCTGAATGTTCAACGAGGCCAGATCGAACCCGCCCGCGCCTGGCGGGCCAAACAAGAAATTGCGCACGTCATCGACTAGATAGGGATCTATCTCCTGCATCGTCTGCAAGGCAGCGCCGCGGAGGATCGCGTCCACTCCATTTTCCAGAACAAACGCTGGATTAAAGAACGCCTCCCTTAGCGGCAGGCTCTCGGCGTCGCCAACGTCCGGCTGCAAGTGCAGCGCCGGCGACAACATCGTGTGGCCAACGCGGAATGCAGCTGCCGAAAACAGATTGGCGACACCGGGATTCACGCTTGCATCGTAGCCGCCCGACTGAGCGTACGTCGGCACGTTGCCGTACCCGAGCAAGGCGGGCAAAAACTCATGGTAGGTGATGGCCTGTATTTCGGCGCCGACCAGCTGACGCGCCCGCTGGTAGAGCTCTTCGTCGATGTCCGGTTCGGTCAGATCTTTGCCTGCATAGTCGCTGGCGGCCAGCTCCGCCGCCAAACGATTGTGTTCGCGCACAAACACCGTGTGCAGCGAAGTGAGCATCACGTTCTCGTTGGCGCGAACATCGCCAGCCAAGAACAAGGACGAATCGGTGTTTGGCGCATTGGGCAGACCCGCCGTGTTCTGGGGCAGCAGCTCGCCGTCGCCGGTCCGCATCAGGCCGCCCACATGTAGTCGCAACGCCGCGGCGCGAACCTCGTCGGATCCGTAAACGTTCGAAGCGTCGATGAACGAAGTGATCTCGTTAACCTGCTGCCGCGGATTGGCCGAGTCAGTGCCCGTTGCCGGGTCATAGATGGATCGATTGAGCGGGATGACTTGGTCGCCCGAGCCGCTGGGATCAAAGAAGCTATCCCCGGCTGGGACGGCGATGTCCAGCGGCTCCGCGGGACTGGCAGGATCGGTTAGATCCAAGTCGTGGTCAATGAACTGCCCCCAGGCCCAGACGAAGTCGGTCAGCAGCCGATCGTTCGAAATTGCCCCCGGCTGCGCGACGACGGCATTGGAGATCTCCCGCGCCGAAGGCCGATCACCGCCCGCGGGACTCGAGACACCATCGCCATACGCGGCGGGCAGAATGCGAACCAATTGGGTGTCCGCGGCGCCCCAATCGGGATGCTCCGGATTATTTCCGTCTCCCGAGATCGACCGATACACGTCGGCCGCCAACAGCATTCGCAGCTCCAACTGTTCCAGTTGCAACTGCCGGATCGCTCGCTCGCCATCCCGACATCCCTGTCGACCACGGGCGTTTCGCCGAGATCGCATGCTTGGGTTCCGTTCAACTCAGAGGTGTCATTCAGAGGTGTTCATTCATCGATGTTCATTGTTCATCGTAGACACAACCGGGGCATCGTCCCGTGAACAACGGGATTTTCGGGTTGATTCTACCCCAGCGTGACACAATGCCGCAGCATTTCGCGCAGGCCCTGCCCCCGCGTTCAGGCGGGCACACACCGCAACGTGGCGGCAGACATGCCCAAAGCCAGACTGTTGAAACGCGCCTAGCCGCCTAGCCGCCTTGCGAGTTGGTATCGAGAATTTCCCGGAGCGACTTGAGGTACGCGAGGCGCGCACAGCAATTCGGGCAGTATTTGTCGCGAGTTGCGGCTGGCCTAAAATCTTGCCGCACCAGGACAAGGTCGTCTGTTGTGATGCGCAATGGAGGAGCAAGTCCCCAATGCTCGCCATGGATCGAGCCGACATCCAGAAAGCAGACCTCACAGAGCTCCATCTCCGTGCCGTTCGGGAATCGGTAAACGGCGTAGGAGTGGCGGTTTTCGCGAAGATGGTCAAGCTCCACAGCAAGACTGCCGCACATGTAGCATGGCGCCACTTCCCGCGTCTCCAAGTCGCCAAAGCAAATGGGGCACTGTTTCATTTCCGCACTCTTGCCTCCGGCACAACACTGCAAGACATCGGGCTAGGCCGTCGTAGTGCAGGCTGCCAGCCTGCAACCTGCGGCGAAAACCACGATGTTCACAATGCTCACAGGCTGGCGGCGCTGGCAGCCCGTGCTACAAACGCAGTCTGCGTCGATCGCCCTTCGGGGCCTTTTTCAACATGCTGCCGGGTCATCCTTGAGCTTGTCGAGCACCGGGTACTTGATCGCCCAGAAAGGAAAGTAATATATCGGCGCCATCGAGGCCAAGCCGATTTCATATTCCAGCCGCAATTCACGACGAGCGGCATCAACCAGCACCATGGCTTCCGTCTGGGCATGGCCATACCCCTTGAAATTCCCCCATCGGGCAGCCGAGACGTCCGTCGCGGCTAGCTCCACGTCCTGTCCGTCGAGCGTGCCGACGACGCGCCTCGTTGTCAATGCATACCAGCTCGCATCGGAAATATGGGATGTTACGATCGGAAGTTCGCCCGCCTGCAATCCAGAACGACGAATGAGCTCGGGATCGTGCGTCTCGAGACGCGTGTATCTCCAAGTCAGGCCCGTGGCGTGTTTACGGATGTACCAGTCGGCGTTGTTGCGAATCTTCCTGTCGGGCCAAACGTCCATAGTTTCCCTAAACGCATTTCAACTTCAACACCTGATCCGGCAATCGACGCGGTATCTTTCCACGGTGTGAGGGCAGCTCCGTTTGCAGACGGCATTTGCGGCCCGATCCCTCGCTTACGCTTCGGGTTTCCTTTTCGATTGCGACTGCTGCTCTCGAATCCTCTGGGCAAAGCTGGGGGCGCCGAAGCAGCGGATCGAGAGCTTGCCCTCAGCCGTCACGAGATCAATGATCTTCGTCACAAACCCGAAGCGGACCTGTATGTCCGACACCTCGTCGAGCGGTATCTCCACCGAGTAGTCTCCCGCGTGCATCGCTCTGTTCAATGCATTGGGGCGGAAAGCGATTTTCGTTTCGTACAGGATGGCGATTCCCCCCACCCATAGGCCGCCCATTGCCTTCTTGAACCCGTTCACCACGGCTTCGGTCGCATCGAGTCCCGTCGCGGACACAAGGAACTTGGCGCCAAATCCCATCTCCGCGTCGGCAATCAGTGCGTTCACCGTCTTTCTGGCAACTTCGGCACTCATGTCATGACTCCTTGCGACCATGGTCCTGCTGCATGAAAACGAAAGACGACGCGAATGCTTCCTTCTCCGTGCCTCTGTGCCTCCGTGAGAGAATATCGAAATCTGAGGGGCGACGTGCGCTTCGTGAATTCTGTTGATCTGCCCGCCGCCAGCCTGTGAAACAGTGGCTCGGCAGTAGGTTGCAGGCTGGCAGCCTGCACCACGACAAGGAGCGTTAGCCGTGCCTGGTGTCCTCCAATGGCAGATCCGTCCTCGGCTCGGTGCCGAGCCACAGAACATTTCCGTCAATGTCCTCGAACTTCATCTCATACGCCCACGAGTAATTCATGGGCTCTTGCCGCACCTTGACTCCCCGGCTTCGATACAGGTGAAACAAGGAATCATCCTCCAATCCCACCCATACCCAGACACCCGGACTGCCCTCGGCGCTTCGCGAAAGCATGATGCAGTGGCCGTCCTTGGAAACGGAGCAAATCGCGTCTCCGTCTTCGCCTCCCCAATCGAGCTTGAACCCCAACGTCTCGGTGTAGAAGCGGATGCTGCGCGTCAAATCGCGCACGGGCAAGATGGGAATCGTGCATTCAATCTGGCGATCGGGATGGCTCATGCTGTTCTCTCGTCCAACCTCCGTGGCACAGGCTACCGGCCTATGATTATAGTGGCCTTGCCAGGAGGTTGCAGGCTGGCAGCCTGCACTACGACAACCGCATCTAACGCAGCCGCTCGTAGAGCGCCTGCACTTCTTCGTCGTGGGGACGGCGGCGGCGACACCATTCGAGATGGTCGCGAGCCGGCGCCGGCTGCCCGGCGACCAGCAAGGCGGTGGCGAGCGTCTTGCGGACTTCAAAGTCGGACGGCTCCAACTTGAGCGCCTCGAACCCGCAAAGAGCCGACCGAGCGGGATCGCCGGCATCGTGCCAGGCTCGCTGCGCGCCCTTCCAATGGGCCACGTCGCCCGCCCGCGCGGCGCGCTCCTCGGCGAGCCCGATTTGCGTGGCGACCCACTGCGCATCATTCACTTTTTGTTGTCGAGCATAAGCGACGCGAACGACGTCGAGCATCTCCACCGTCGGCCGCATCGACTCGACAAACTGCCGCGCGGTCACCTGCGGTGTCAAAGTATCCGTGAGAATCTTGCGGATGTCGGGCGCGCGATGAAACGCCGCGCGCCAAAACCGAATCGCTCGGGCCTCATCCTGCTTGAAGGCAAAGTGAGCGCCAACCGCGAACAACACCGATCCGCTGTAAGGGCGCACGCGGAGCGCCTGCTGGAGCAGCGGCTCTCGATACGTGTCCAGGCGCGACAACATCTCCAGTTCGGCGAGCAATACGTAGGCGTCTCCCTGCAACGGACAAAGACGCAACGCGGCCGTGGCGTGGCGCAGCGCCTCCTCCGCGTTGTTCAGATTGTCGCCCACCGCGCGGCGCAGCCACTGGCGCTGTGCATCGATGCTCCCGAAGGCGTCTCGCGAACTCGCGGCGGCCTCGCGGAGATGGGCGAGCGGCATCGGATTCTCGGCCTCGCGCTGCAGCTGCTCGAACAACCGCAAGCGCGTGGAAGCCAGCCTAAGACGCGAGCGAGCAAAGTCGGGGTCGGCGGCCACGGCCTGCTCCAGATGGCTTGCCAAGGTCTTGAGCAACGTCACGTCGGTGATCGTGGGCGCCAACTTGTCGGCCGCCACGGCCATCGCCAGGTAGCGGTCCCAATGTCGTCCGGCGCGGGCCGGCGGCAGTGCAACGGCGACCATCCAAACGGTGGCCGCCAGCGCAGCGACGCCTGCCAATCGCCCCGTCACCACTTTGCCCAACAATGCCGCTGGCTGTTGGGATGCCGGCTCGTGCCCGTCCGCCACCAATTGCGAACCGCGAACCGCGGCGGCGGCCAACAGCACGGTTAACGTCATGCAGGCGGGGATGTACCACACAAAGTCCGCCATCGAATGAAAGAGGCTGGCGCCGGCGCCCGCCAAGCACACAGCGCCCATGGCGCGAGCTTCGCGCGCCGGCGCATGGCAGTAGACCTTCCAGGCCGAACGCACCACAATCGCCCATCCGGTCAACAGCAGCAACAGGCCGATCGCGCCGGTCTCCAACAACACCTGAAGGTAGCCGTTCTCGGCATGCGTCAGCTCCACCGCGTATTGGGTAGGAAGGTATTGGGGGTAGACTTCGCGATGAGTGCCGACACCGGAGCCCACCAGTAAAAACTTGGGAGTCGCTTTTCCCAACGCATGCCACAGCTCGGCGCGCGCCGAGGACATCTGGCTCATGTCGCCCGTGAGCGTCCGCAACTGCCGCCGCAGCGGCTCGGCGCCGTACACCGACAACGTCAGCACGACCACTCCAAGCAGCAGCCAACCGCTGAGGCCCGGGCCGCGACGGCCCAGCAAACTGCCTCGCCAGGCCAACACAAGGAACACCGCCGCGGCAACGCCCACGGTCAAGGCCGCTCCGCGTGAGAAGGTCAGCAGCGCAGCGACCGAAACCAACCCCAGCCCCACCACAGGCGAGGTCCACCCTCGGGGCCGCGTTCCGGCGACGCGAACGCCATGTGGCCCAACCGGCTGGAAGCACCACAAGTAGAGCAGGGGTGCCAATGTCAGGGCGAGGAAACTGCCGAAGTGATTTTGATTGATAAACGGCCCTTTGACCGCGTTGTCGGGCGTGCGAAAGGGATGACTGTACACCCACAGATACTTGCCGTTGCCCAAAAACCGTTGCGAGATCCCGATTAGCGCCATCACGACGCCTGCCAGGGCGAGCAGCCGCATTAAGTCACGAATGTCGTTCCAGCCTTTGAGACGCCGCACGACGACCAGAAACAACATCCCGTAGCCAAGCAGCAGCACCAGGCCGCGCTGCGTCTCGACGGGCGAAAGCGAAATCGTCCGCCAACCGTCGAGCCCCATTTCGGCTCCGGCCGGCGTGTCCCAGATCGGCAGATCCTTGGTAAGGTTCGGTGACAAGCGATTGAGAATCGGCGCCGGCAGCGGGACGATCTGCAATCCGACCAGCGCGAGCCCCAGAACCCACACCGTCACCAAGGGCATGCGAACTTGCGATCGATCGGTGACGCGACGCTCGCGAGTGGTCGGTGTCCCATGCTTGCCGGTGGTCAAGCGTCGCGTGATGGCGCCAAAACTATGTCGCCCAAGCCAGCACCAAACCACGGCGGCGAGTCCGAATAGAATCAGATAGGCGAGCCGCCCCGATGCCTGGCGCCCGCCCAT